>JAHACW010000023.1 GCA_018375675.1 Actinomyces sp.
CCGCTGTGTGTGCCGGTGGGCGGCGGCCCGCCCGCGAGATCGCCACACGCGAGCCTGCGGCTCGGAGTGGTCGATCTCGAGGCCCGCCCTGGCCCTGCCACCGCCCACCGGCACCGCGGCTAGGCCCTGCGTTTTGCAGCTCGCCCGTGCCCTCCGGTCCCTCCGGCGCCCTCCACACGAGTGGTGCCCGGTCGCTGTTGTCTGGTTCGGCGCGTGTTGTTACAAACGTCGTCAATCCGAGCTGCTTTTTGTGCAGATTTTCCTGCGCTTGTTACAAACGTCGTCAATCCGACGGCATTTTTGCGAAAAATAGTGGTATTTGGCCTCAGATTGACGACGTTTGTAACACGGGTCCTCAAAGAGGGCTTCAAAATGCACCAGTTTGACGACGTTTGTAACGTCGGCCGTCCACTGGTCGCCCGGCCAGGTCCCGCCGCTGCCCACGGGCTTTGTGGCATGGCCTTCCGGTCCCTCCGGCGCCCTGCATGCCGGTGGGGCCCGGTTGTCTGAAACCGCCATTGCCTTTGCGGGCACAGGCTGAGCCTCATCTGAAACCGGTATCGCCTTTGCGGGTGAGAATTGGGTGTTTTTGGCGCGTTTTTCGCTTGCATTGGTGTTGCCGGTTTCAATGGGTGTTGTTCACGGGCGAGCATTGGTGATGGTGGTTTCACGCTGGTCTGCATCAGTGGTTGTAGAGGTGTCGTTGGTTTCACCGTCACCACCTCAGTGCGTCCTGTGCGCGAAAAAGTTCGCCCTGCGTGGTCAGGTGGTGGGTGTGAGTGCGAAAAAGTTCGCCCTGCACGCTCAAAACACCCCAAAATCGGCGTTTTTACGCTTGCAGGGCGAACTATTTCGCGGGTGGGGCGTTGGAGGGGGCGTGCTGGGCGAAGTTTTTCGCGGCTGCCGGCCCGCCACTGCCACCGGCCCCAGCCCGCCACTGCCACCGGCCCCATGGCCAGGCCTTGCGGGGCCTCCGGCACCCTCCACATCGGTAACGGTGGGGGTTTTGCAGCATTAGGAGCTGGCTGCCGGCGTGTCGCCGGCGTGTCGCACCCCTAATGACGCCAATTCCCCCCGTTTGGTGGTCGTGAGTTCGTGGCTTGGAGGGCCCACGTGCGGGTTAGCGGGTTAACGTGCGCGATCAGCCCGATGCGAGTCGAAGCCGTACCCTGATAACCAGGCGACGCCTCGAGGCGCCGCCACAGACAGGGAGGAACGCATGGAGTATGTGGCGCTGCTGCGCGGCATCAACGTCGGTGGCAAGAACAAAGTCGTCATGAGCGAGCTGCGCGAACAGATCGCCGCCGAAGGCTTCGGACACGTGCGCACCTACATCAACAGTGGCAACCTCCTCTTTAAGGCCGAGCCCAACACCCCGCGCGAGAACGTGGCCCAGGCGGTCGAGGACGTCCTGGCACGCCACTACGACTTCCCGATCCGACTGGCCCTCCTGACGGCGCAGGACTACCTCGCGGAGCTGCACAGTCTCCCCGACTGGTGGCACGGCGAGGTTGCCAGGCGCGACGCGCTCTTCTACACGCGAGGCCTGGACCGCGACCACGTGCGCGAGCGTATCGAGGCGATGGAACTGGGCGACGAGGCCGTCTACTTCGGTGAGCACGCCGTTTTCTGGGGCAAGTTCGACGAGAAAAGCTTCCTGAAGACCGCGTATCACAAGCGTCTGCTGCGCGAGGACTTCTACCGCCAGGTGACGATACGCTCCGGTTCGACGGTCGAGAAGATCGCGGCCATGCTGTCGGGTGACTGAGGGGCACCCTGCCCAATCGTGATTTTGGCCCCCGCGCGCGCCCCTGCGGCCCCGATGCAATCTAAAACCCGTACGCTTGTGTCAGTTCACGAGAAAACGAGGAGACACCATGGCCTCACACAGCGGGCGCCCCGGCGCCATCCGTAAGAAGGGCACCAAGAAGGGCGCGCAGGTCGGTACCGGCGGGCACTCTCGCCGCCGCCTCGAAGGCAAGGGCCCGACCCCGAAGGCCGAGGACCGCACCTACCACCCCGCCCACAAGCGCAAGGTCAAGCGCGAGGCCCGCGAGGCCCAGGAGGCCGCGATTGCGCGCGCCCGTGCCAAGTCGTCGATCCGCATTAAGCCCGGCCACGAGCTGATCGCCGGCCGTAACCCTGTCGCCGAGGCCGCCCGCGCCTCGGTCCCGATTGAGCGCGTCTTCGTCCTCGACAACGTGAAGGACGACCGCGTGGAGGAGGTCGTGCGCCTCGCCTCGACCATGGGTGCGCCCGTTTACGAGGTCACCCGCCGCGACCTGGATGTCGCGACCGACGGCGCCGTCCACCAGGGCGTCGCCATCGAGGTGCGCGGCTACGAGTACGCCGATGCCTCGGATCTTATTGCGGGTTCTCTGCAGCAGCTGGGGCACCCGCTCCTCGTCGCCCTCGATCAGGTGACGGACCCCCACAACCTGGGCGCGGTCCTGCGTAGTGCGGGCGCGTTTGGCGCGGACGGCGTCATCATCCCCGAGCGTCGCAGCGCGGGCGTCAACACGACCGCGTGGAAGGTGTCGGCCGGTGCGGCCGCCCGCGTGCCCGTGGCTCGCGCGACGAACCTTGTGCGCGCTCTCGAGGAGGCCAAGGCGGCCGGCTACTTCGTGGTCGGCCTGGACGGTGGCGGCGACGCGCCCCTGCGTGGCCTGTCGCTGGCGGACGGCCCCCTCGTGGTCGTGACCGGTGCCGAGGGTGCGGGCCTGTCCCGCCTCGTGCGCGAGACCTGCGATCAGATCGTGTCGATCCCGATCGCCTCGACCGTCGAATCCCTCAACGCGGCCGTTGCCACGGGCATTGCCCTGTACGAGGTGGCCTCCCTGCGCTCGCAGGGCTGAGCCTTCCGAACCATCTGTAGTCTCGCCGTGAGCGCGCGTTAGCGCTCGCGGCGAGACTCTTTTTTGGCGGCTTGGCGCATTGCGATCACGCTCCGTCCCGCGAAGAGGTGATCTGTTGGTAGATCGCCCTCGAAGAGGAGCTCTGGCTGCGCGAGCAGTAGCTCATCGAGCTGCAGTGTGACGGCGAGGTCCTGGAGGTAGTGGCCGACGTCTTCCTTGGTGGTGGGGGTGTTGCGCTGGCTTACCTGGGTGTCGAAGCACCACACTTCGCTCGCTGGACGCCCTTCGGCCGACCAGGGCCGTGCTGCGATGAGGATCCGCGACGTCTGATAGCGAGCGGTTGCGCCAGGTTGCGAGGCAGACTGGGGGAACAGGTCGCTGCGCGCAATTGAGTCAGTCACGGTGGAAAATAGTCCACTCATCGTATCGAGGCCGTCCGCGATCTCGGTGCCCACCCACCCCTGCTGGGCGAGCTGCTCGCGCATCCCCGGCGTCTCCACCGGGGTGCTTCTCCACCTCGACCCCCAGTAGTTGATGCAGCGAGTGACCGCCTCGTGCGGAGCGGTTGCGACGAGCGCGTGCAGGTACCTGCGACGGAAGACCATCCTGCGCAGTGAGAACCCGGGGGTCATAAGCAGCCTCCTCGTGTGCGACCTGTGTCAGCGCATCAGCACGGTCCCAACGCAAGCGAGATGCGCTCTGGTGTCAGGGTACTATTGCGCGAGATTCCCTGGGGATCGACGAGGCATGGGAATCCCCGTGGTGGTCGGCCGGAGAAGGGGGGCTACCCCCGGCTCTTCTTCGCAGCCTTGCGCATTGCCGTGAGCTCAGGGAGTGAGAGAGGGACGTCTGACGGGATATCCCAGCGATTGAGGTGACGGGCGGGTGCGGTCATGATGCCCTGCGCGTTGAAGGACTCTTCGAGTGAGTGCATCGACGATTCAGCGTAACTTTTTTCGAAGCCGCTGAGATTCATCCGTGTTGCCCAATCAGTAAGGCACCACAGTTCGGTCACCGGCCTCGATTCGCTCTCGATTGTGCGCGCGATGATATCCACGTACACCTTGGTGATGGCGGCTCGCTTGATTCGGTCGGGCACGAGAGTGGGGGCATGTGACAAGAGGCGACGGTATGAGCGTGTCTCGAAGAAAACATTAGTCAGGAATGCACGACCGCTGTGTCCGATGATCAGTTCCGTTCCGGTCCATCCCCGCTGCTTGAATTGCTCTTGCATGCCGGTACTGGTGCGGTGGGCCCCCTTCGTCTTCCAGAGGCCGACGCAGCGGGAGACGGCATCGGACGGGGATGCTGACAGCTGAAAAACGGTGATGGCGCTGAAAGATTCGTTGAAGTCTTGCTGCATACTTGAGATGAAAGAGTTCATCGCGATTCTTCGTTGTCGCGGCGGTGCTGTCGCTTCTTCATTGCTTCACTGTGCATGATGCCTTCCCCTGCTGCGGGTCGAGCGCGACCCTGGCGTAGAAGTACCTGCGGCGGTTGAAAATCCGGCGCAGCGAGAAACCGGGGGTCATGACCGCTCCTTCGACGGGAGGAACTTGGTGACGGGGTCGAGGAAGCTGCCCCGCATCTGGGCGATGTTGGCGGGGGAGAGGGGGTGATCCTCGGGCAGTTCCTCACCGTCGACGAGGCGTGGGGGAGCCAGGAGGATGCCCTGCTGGTGCAGGGCCGTGTGCAGGTACTCGAAGACGCGGGCGAAGGGGTCCTTGCCCGGGCGGGCGCGCTGAATCGCCGTATCCCAGGGGAAACACCACAGCTCGGTGCTGGCCTGTTCGGCGTCCGGCATCGGGCGAGCCGCGATGATGATCGTCGTCTTGTTGAGGTGGCGCAGCTGCGCGCGCACCGCCTTCGACGTCAGGTAGACGGCGAGGCCTCCCAAGAAGAGGCCCGGGGCGATCTCGCCAAGTTCCAGGAACGTGTCGTTGAAGCGTCTGTGCGAGGTCGTGACCTGCCCGGGCATGACCGTGACCTCGGTGCCCGACCAGCCGATGTCCGCGAAACGCTTGCACATCGTGGTCGACTCGCGCTTGATGCCGATAACTCGCCAGAACTGGGCACAGCGCGCGACGGCCTCTGCCGGTGGGCACGACACGGTGAACACCGTCATGGGGCGCCTCTTCAGGAGGGAATCTAGCGGCAGGCGCGGGGGAGTGATATCCATCAGCACTCCTGGGGATCGGGGTAACGAGGCCAGGCTATCAGCGTGAGCGTCATCGCACGAAACCCGGAAACGATACGATGAACTCATGAGCGTCCTGGGAACCGTCATCGTTGGCATCGTTATCCTCATCGGAGTGATCGGCGCGGTCGTGCAGATCTGGCCCTCCGCGCCCGTCGTTGGGGGCGCGATCCTCGTGTGGTCGTGGATGAGCGGCACGCGCGCCGCGTGGATCATTTTCGCCATCGTGGCGCTCGTCCTGATCCTCGGAACGGTCCTCAAATACGTGATTCCCGCCCGCGGCATGAACAAGGCGGGAATCCCCCAATCCACGCTCGTGTGGGGCGCCGTCGGCGGCGTCGTCGGATGGTTCATTGGCCTGCCCCTCGGCCTCGTCCTGGGCATGGTCGCCGCCATCTTCCTCGTCGAATATCTGCGCAGCCGCGACACTGCGAGGGCCTGGACGGCCACCCTCCACGCCCTCAAGGCCTTCGGCTGGACGATCGCCATCGAGCTGATCGCCGCGCTCACGAGCGCCACCCTGTGGGGCGTGGGCGTCGCTCTGGTCGCAGCCGGAAACTAGGGCGACCAGCCGGTGCCCCGGCCTCGTCGATCCTCCGGTAGGATGGGTCTGTTGCGCGCACCCGCGTAACAGACCCAACTAAACGGAGATACTCATGCCCGCCGTCATCGTGCTCGGCGCCCAGTGGGGCGACGAAGGCAAAGGCAAGGCCACTGACCAGCTCGGCCAGCACACCGACCTCGTCGTGAAGTTCAACGGAGGCAACAACGCCGGACACACCGTCGTTATTGACGGCGAAAAGTACGCGCTGCACCTCCTGCCCGCCGGAATCCTCTCCGAAGGCGTCACCCCCATCATCGGCAACGGCGTCGTTGTCGACCTGGACGTGCTCTTCGAGGAGCTCGCGGAAATCACTGAGCGCGGCGTCGACTGCTCGCGCCTGCGCATCTCCTCCAACGCGCACATCATCCCGCCCTACAACCGTCTCATGGACCAGGCGAACGAGCGTGCGCGCGGCAACAACCTCATCGGCACGACCGGCCGAGGCATCGGCCCCACCTACGCCGACAAGATGAACCGCATCGGCCTGCGCATCCAGGACCTCTTCCACCCCGAGGAGCTGCGCGCCAAGGTCGAGGCCGCCCTGGCCCCCAAGAACACCATTTTCGAGGCCGTGGATATCCCCGCCCTCGACCCGGCCGAGGTGTCGGACCACCTGCTGTCCTTCGCGGACCGTATCAAGCCGATGCTGTGCGACGTGTCCCTCGTCGTCAACGACGCACTCGACCGCGGCGAGACCGTCCTCTTCGAGGGCGGCCAGGCCACGATGCTCGACATCGACCACGGCACCTACCCCTTCGTGACCTCCTCCAACCCGACCGCGGGCGGCGCGCTCACCGGCTCCGGTGTTGGTCCCACCCGCATCGATCGTGTTGTCGGCGTCGCCAAGGCGTACACGACGCGTGTCGGCGAGGGCCCGTTCCCCACGGAGCTGGACGACGAGGTCGGTGAGGCCCTGCGCACCAAGGGCGGCGAGTTCGGCGTGACCACGGGTCGCCCGCGCCGCACCGGCTGGTTCGACGCCGTCATCATGCGCTACTCGACGCGCATCAACGGCCTGACCGACATCTGCCTGACCAAGCTCGACGTGCTCTCCGGCTACGAGACGATCCCCGTGTGCGTGGCCTACGAGGTCGACGGTGTGCGCACTGATGAAATGCCCCTCGACCAGGCCGGCTTCGAGGCCGCCGTGCCCGTGTACGAGGAGCTGCCCGGCTGGAGCGAGGACATCTCGCAGTGCCGTTCCTTCGACGAGCTGCCCCAGGCCGCCCAGGACTACATCAAGCGCCTGGAAGAGCTGTCGCGCTGCCGCATCCAGTCCATCGGCGTGGGCCCGGGCCGCGAGGCCACGATCGTGCGCTACCCGCTCATGTGACGATTCACGGAGACGACAGTGGGGGCCGGTGCTGCATCGCAGCGCCGGTCCCCACTCGTTTCACGCGCCACCGTCGGCGCGCATGTACGACAAAGCACGCCGAACCGAATGCGCCTGTCGGCGCGAAGGCCGCTCGTAGCGGCAGAGTTTGGAGCCCGGGGCATACCGGTCCGGCGTGCCCCACAACTGTACGACCAGTCAACGCCCGTGCGCATCCCGTGGCGGCGTGCATCAACCCACACGGGGCGTGCGCCACAGCGCGCCCCTGATCGCCGAGGCCGTGGCGGCGTGAAGCGGGACCGACACCGTGCCCGTGCCTGGGAGAGCCGACCCGCGAGAGCGGCCCCTGCCTCGTGAGGGGCGCACATGTGGGACCATGGAAGCGTGATGACATCGACCCCGCCCACGCGGCGCCGCACCGGTTCAGGCCGCGGACGTCGCCGCGATACCCTGGCCACCCGGCACGTGCCCACGATCATCGGTATTCTCACCGTCACCGTGCTGGCCGCGGCCACGATCATCGCGTGGTGGCTGCCCGGGTCTCGCTGGAGCGTCGGACCCGTCATCGCCGTCGCGTCCTTCCTGCTGGCTCTCGGCTGGCCGACGCTGGCGCGCCTGCACATGCCGTGGCTCGCCCAGGCGGTCCTCGCCCTGGGTGGCGCGCTGACCCCCATGGGAGTCGCCTACTGGAAGAACCTCGACATCGCCGTGCCGCTGACGGGCATCACGCTGGTCGCGCTGGTCGCGGCCACAATCCTGGACGCGCCCGCGCCGCGCGATCACTCCGTGGGGCGCACGAGCGAGCACTGGGGCTCCACGGCCCTGAGCGCGGCCCTCGCCTCGTCGGTGACCGGCCTCCTCATCGTCACCTCCGGCTCCATGTGGGTCTCCCTGACCGTCCACGAGCGCTGGTCGGGCATCGTTCCCATGGCAGCCCTGATCGCCGTCATCGGCGCGGCCTCGGCGCGCTTTGGGCGCAGCGCGAAGGCCGGCGTTGCCTTCGCGATGATCGCCGGCCTCGTCGCGGGCCTCGTGGTTGCCTCGATCGCCTGGTTCCTCGGGCAGACCTCGGACCTGCTGCCCGTCGTCTTCCCCTTCATCGCCAAGCGTTTCGGCGAATTCGCCGCCTTCCTGACCCTGGGCGGCGTCACCGGCTTTGGCGTCGGCTTCGCCGTCTCCGTCGTCGACGCGCTGCTGGGCGAGCGAGCCTCCTCCGCTGAGCTCGCCAACATCCTGGGCCGCGGCGCCGCGAAGTTCCTGGTCGCCGCCCTGCCCGTCTACGCGATGATCCGCATCGGCGGAATCTGAGGCCCCGCGGCGGTCGGGTCTCCGCGTGGCCGCGCCCCGGCCTCGTCCCTATTTCGCTGCCAGCTGCGCGCGCCCCTGCTCGCGCGCCCACGTCGACCCGAGGCGTTAGGCTGGAGTCATGATGGTGATACCTGCTGACCTGCCCGCACTCGTCGCTCCCGTCGCGTGGATGCTTGGAACCTGGGAGGGCTGGGGCATGTACGCCGCCCCCGCCGCCCCCGGCCAGGAAGAACCCACCGAGGATTCCCCCGTCATCGAGGAGATCTGCGGTGACGTCGTCGGCGAGCAGATGCGCCTGGTGACCCGCGTGTACGCGGGCGTCGCCTCCGAGCCGATCGACCCCACGTGGGACGCGGCGAAGGGCCTGTCCGCAATCAAGAAGGGCGACCTGATCAGCGAAGAGACCGTGTACGTGTCCGTCGCCCCCTCCGACGCGCCGCTGCCCCCGCCCGGCCAGTACAACTCCCGCGAATTCGCGGCGACCTCCGCATCCACCGAGGGCCACAGCGCCGTGTGGGACGGCGTCAGCGTTGGCCCGCGCGTGCAGATGGTCTCCGATGCGATCGCTCTCGGCGTGGGTGCCACCCGCGTGACGCACCTGGGCCGCATGTTCGGCCTGGTCGCGGGCGAGCTCATGTGGACGCAGGAGCGCACGCTCGACGGTGAGGACGAGGCCGACGTCGAGATCTCCGGCCGCCTCATGCGCACCGCGCAGGCCTCCACTGAGTCCGGCGAGGTCATCGAGGGCATCGACGATTCCCAGGATGGCTTCCTTGTCTGAGTCCGCGCCCGATTCCGAGTTCGTCGACGAGGCCGTGGCCTCCTTCGGTGCGACCCCGCACTTCGGCGATCCGTCGGGAGAGCAGTGGGCCCTCGAGGGTGGTCGCGCCCTGGTGCGCCGCCCGGACCTGGCGGTCATCTCTGTGTCGGGGGCCGATCGGCTGACGTGGCTGACGTCGCTGGCCTCCCAGATTGTCACCGACCTCGTGCCCGGCGCGAGCCGCGAGCTGCTGATCCTCTCGCCCGAGGGGCGCGTCGAGCACTGGGCCGGCGCGAGCGATGACGGGGAGACGCTGCACCTGATCGTGGAACGCTCGGACCTGTCGGGGTTCGTGGAGTTCCTCGAGTCGATGCGTTTTGCGCTGCGCGTCGCTGTTTCTGAGCGCGATGTCGCCGTGTTCTCCTCGGTCCGCGCGGGCGCGAATACGCCCGAGTCCGTGGCCGGCCTGCCCGGACACCTGTGGACCTGGGAGGACCCGTGGCCCGGCGTCGTGGACGGCGGTGCTGCCTACTTCCAGGGCGAGCGTCATCCCGGTGAGCGTACCCCGATGATGTTTCACGCTGTTTCACGCAATGCCGCGGACGAGTTCGAGGCCGCGTGGCTGTCTGCGTGTCCGGAGGGCGGCTCGCGTCGCCGCGCCGGATACCTGGCGTGGGAAGCCATGCGCATCGCCGCGTGGAAGCCGCGCCTGGGTCGCGAGACCGATGCCCGCGCGATCCCGCCCGAGGTGGACTGGCTGCGCAGCGCCGTCCACACGACGAAGGGCTGCTACCGCGGGCAGGAAACCATTGCACGCGTCCTCAACCTCGGACGCCCCCCGCGCCGCCTCACCTACCTGCAGCTGGATGGCTCTCGCGGCGACCTACCCGCGCCCGGCACGCCCATTGAGGTGGGCGGACGCCAGGTCGGCGTCATCACCTCCTCGGCCCGCCACGCGGACGAGGGGCCGATCGCCCTCGCGCTGATCGCCCGCGCTGTGCCCGTGACGACCGTCTTCGACATTGATGGCGTCGCCGCCGCCCAGGAGGAGATTGTGCCTGTCCACGGCAAGTCTTCCGTGTCCCCGGAGACCCGCCCGGGCGCCGACCTCTCTCGCGAAGCCGGCCAGCGCGGTGGTTCTACGGGCTTTGGCGGCCTCGGCTCCGCCCTGGGGTCGCGCTGATGCGCGCCGTCATCCAGCGCGCGACCTCGGGCGAGGTCCGCGTCGACGGCACCGTCGCCGGCCGCCTCGCCCTCGATCCGCACGAGGCGGGGGAGAAGCGCCAGGGCCTCGTCGTCCTCCTGGGCGTCCAGCGCGGTGACGGTGCCGAGCAGGTGGCCACGGTCGCCCGCAAGATCGCCGAGCTGCGCATCCTTGACGACGAGCGTTCCGCGCTCGACGCGGGCGCCCCGGTCCTCGTGATCTCGCAGTTCACCCTGTACGGGGACACCCGCAAGGGGCGTCGACCCTCGTGGGCGCACGCCGCCCCCGGCGAGGAGGCCGAGCCCCTCGTCGACGCGGTGGTTGCCGACCTGCGAGGCCGGGGCTTGCACGTCGAAACCGGCCAGTTCGGGGCGATGATGGAGGTCTCGCTGGTCAACGACGGCCCATTCACGGTCCTCGTCGAGGCGTAGTCGCGGGGGCTGCTCACCGCGACTCTGCTTGCCTGAGAGTCGTGCTGTGACGCTGCGGACCAGTGCGGCCGAGCAAAACCGCACTCACACTTGTTACCGATGAGGTGTTACACCTGATCGGTAAGGTTCAACCCCTTCTGATCGGGTTGAATCTTCCCGATGAGGTTGAATCCTGCCGATAGGGTTGAATCCACTCGACAGCTCCGCGTCCGCGCTTGTTCCTAAGTGGTGTTACACCACTTAGGTGGGTATTACACCAGCTGGGAACTGGTGTAATGCTCTCTAACTGGTGTATTGCTCCCTAACTGGTGTAATGCTGCGCTCAGTCGCGTGCAGCGCTTCTTCTGGGTCCGACTCCTTGGCCTTTCGGCGTCGCCGCTTTGTGTGGTTTCTCGAAAATGTCGCATGCAATTCCCATGGCAACCTTTCAACCATTGAAAAATGGTCGTTGCAATTCCAACGTTTTCGTGCGTCGGTGACATCTGATGTGGGGGAATTGCATGCGACTGTGGGGGGAATTGCAGCATTAGCGGCTCGACACGCCGGCGACACGCCGTCACGAGGCTTCTAATGCTGCCAAACCCCCCGCTGTGAGCGCCGGAGCTCAGTGGTCTCGCCCGGTGGCCCCGGACTCGCGTGCTGCAGCCCCGCACACCCCGCCCCTGTCTCGGCTCCGCCCCTGGTCCGCCGCCCCGTGCTCCGGCCCCGGCCTCGTCCCTGCGCCCAGGGCGAAAGCGCGCGCACGCCGCCCCCGCTTTCCGTAGGCTGTAACCAGTCAACTGGGACGGGTGTACGCCGAGCTCGGCGAAGTGCCTGTCTCGTGAAATGAGGAGAGGCATGTTCGAACGCTTTACCGACCGCGCTCGCCGGGTCGTCGTGCTCGCGCAGGACGAGGCTCGCGGTCTCAAGCACAACTACATCGGCACGGAGCACCTGCTGCTCGGCCTGATCTCCGAGGGTGAAGGCGTCGCCGCCAAGGCCCTGGAGACCATGGAGATCAAGGGCGAGGCCGTCCGCGCCTCCGTCATCGAGATCATCGGCGAGGGCGAGAAGCCGGTCGAGGGCCACATTCCCTTCACCCCGCGCGCCAAGCGCGTCTTCGAGCTGAGCCTGCGCGAGGCCCTGCAGCTGGGCCATAACTACATCGGCACGGAGCACCTGCTGCTCGGCCTCCTCAAGGAGGGCGAGGGCGTGGCCGCCCAGGTCCTGACGAAGCAGGGCGCGGACCTGGCGCAGGTGCGTCAGACCGTCATCCAGATGCTCAGCGGCTACCAGCGCGGCGACGACGAGGGCCGCGAGTCGGTCGGCGCGGGCGTGGGCGGCTCGGGCGGTCCCGAGCGCTCCAACTCCGCCATCCTCGAGCAGTTCGGCCGCAACCTGACCCAGGCCGCGCGCGAGAACAAGCTGGACCCCGTTATCGGCCGCCGCGTCGAGATGGAGCGCGTCATGCAGGTCCTCTCGCGCCGCACGAAGAACAACCCGGTCCTGATCGGTGAGCCCGGCGTCGGTAAGACCGCGGTCGTCGAGGGCCTCGCCCAGGCGATCGTGCACGGCGACGTGCCCGAAACCATCAAGGACAAGCAGATCTACAGTCTCGACATGGGCTCGCTGGTCGCCGGCTCGCGCTACCGTGGTGACTTCGAGGAGCGCCTGAAGAAGGTCCTCAAGGAGATCCGCACGCGCGGCGACATCATCCTGTTCATTGACGAGATCCACACCCTCGTGGGTGCGGGCGCCGCCGAGGGCTCGATCGACGCGGCCCAGATGCTCAAGCCCATGCTGGCGCGCGGCGAACTCCAGACGATCGGCGCGACCACGAACGACGAGTACCGCAAGTACATCGAGAAGGACGCGGCCCTCGAGCGCCGCTTCCAGCCGGTGAAGGTCGAGGAGCCCAGCGTCGACGAGACGGTGGAGATCCTCAAGGGTCTGCGCGACCGCTACGAGGCGCACCACCGCGTCATCATCACGGACGCCGCGATCCAGGCCGCCGCCGAGCTGGCGGACCGCTACATTTCGGATCGTTTCCTCCCTGACAAGGCGATCGACCTGGTCGACGAGGCCGGCGCGCGCCTGCGCATCCGTCGCATGACTGCGCCGCCGGAGCTGCGCGAGCTGGATGAGAAGATCGCGGAGGTGCGCCGCAATAAGGAGGCGGCCATCGACGATCAGGACTTCGAGAAGGCCGCGTCGCTGCGCGACGAGGAGTCGAAGCTGTCCGAGGAGCGCAAGGCGAAGGAAGAGGCCTGGAAGGGCGGCGAGTCCGACGAGATCGCCGAGGTCGGGGATCAGGAGATCGCCGAGGTCCTGGCCATGTCGACCGGTATCCCGGTCGTGCGCCTCACCCAGACCGAGACCGCGAAGCTGCTCAAGATGGAAGACGAGCTGCACAAGCGCGTCATCGGCCAGGACGAGGCCGTCAAGGCTCTCGCCCAGTCGATCCGTCGTACGCGCTCGGGTCTGAAGGATCCGAACCGTCCCGGTGGCTCGTTCATCTTCGCCGGCCCGACCGGCGTGGGTAAGACCGAGCTGGCCAAGGCCCTCGCCGAGTTCCTCTTCGGCGACGAGGATGCCCTCATCCAGCTGGATATGTCCGAGTTCTCCGAGAAGCACACGGCCTCGCGCCTCTTCGGTGCCCCTCCCGGCTACGTCGGCTACGACGAGGGTGGCCAGCTCACGGAGAAGGTCCGCCGCAAGCCGTTCTCGGTCGTCCTCTTCGACGAGGTCGAGAAGGCTCACCCGGACATCTTCAACTCGCTGCTCCAGATCCTGGAAGAGGGTCGCCTGACGGACTCGCAGGGTCGCAAGGTGGACTTCAAGAACACCGTCATCATCATGACGACGAACCTGGGTACCCGCGACATCAACAAGGGTGTCCTCACGGGCTTCCAGACCGCGGACAACTCGACGCACGACTACGGCCGTATGAAGTCGAAGGTCGCGGAGGAGCTCAAGCAGCACTTCCGTCCCGAGTTCCTCAACCGTGTCGACGACACGATCGTGTTCCCGCCGCTGACCAAGCCCGAGATTGCGCGCATCGTCGACCTGATGATCGCCAAGCTGGCCAAGCGCATGGAGGCTCAGGACATGCGCCTGCAGCTGACGGACGAGGCGCGCGAGCTGCTCGCGGACGTGGGCTTCGACCCGGTCCTGGGTGCGCGTCCGCTGCGTCGCGCGATCCAGCGCGAGATCGAGGACGCGCTGTCTGAGCGCATCCTGTTCGGAGAACTGCAACCCGGTCAGGTTGTTACCGTTGGTGTCACCGGAGAGGGTAAGGACCGCACGTTCACCTTTAACGGAGAGTGATTTACTCGCCAATTATCTGCGGCTGACAAACCGGTCACTTCGAGAGGGTGGCCCGTCGTACTGCGACGGGCCACCCTCTAGTTGTCAAGTAATCGCACATCTGATAGATTCTCGTTAACTATTAGTATGCGGTGTAGTCGTGCCACACTATTTATGGGGTACTGCTCATCGATCGAGAGAGGCCATATGTCCGCGAAAACGCGACACAATCGGATCAGTGCGAGGCGCCGTCTGCCGGCGTTCATCCTCGTGCTGCTCGTTGTTGCGCTCTGCATCGCGGGTGTCATCTACAAGGGCGCAGAGGTGACCCAGGTCAACGTCAACGACGGTGGCATTTGGGTGACCAACAAGTCCAAGCAGATGGTCGGCCATCTTGACTACGAAGCCCGCATCCTCGACGGCGCGCTGCGCACCGAGGCCACCAACTTCGACGTCGGCCAGGCGGGGGAGACTGTCACCGTCTCCGACCTCACCTCGTCGACGGTTGCACCCGTCAACGTTACCCAGGTCTCCCTCGGCTCCCCGACGGCCCTGCCCGCGGGTTCCGCGGTCATGCAGGGTGGCGATGTCCTCGGCGTCCTCAATGGCTCCGACGGTACCCTGTGGACGACCTCCGCCGTGAACCCCAGCCCCCTGAACCTTTCCGAGGCGGCGGCCATCTCCTCGAACATGGGGGCCAGCGCCTTCGTGACCGGTTTGGACGGCTCCGTCTATACCCTGGCTGCCTCGGGCACGCTGACGACCGTCAAGCGTCAGGGTGCGGTCGATCAGGCCCAGACCTCGACCGTGGAGGGCATTCCCGCGGACGCGCGACTGAGCATGACCGTCGTCGGTGACCAGGTCGTCGCCCTCGACGGCGAGTCCAATACGCTCTTCCTGCCCGACAACAAGCGGATCGATCTGAGCGCCCTCGGCATCGAGACCGGTGGCGTCCTCCAGCAGGCCGGCCCCAAGGCCGATTCCGTCCTGCTCGCCACGCCCACCTCGCTCGTGGCGATCCCGCTGGTGGGCGGCACCCCGACGGTTACCCCCTCCACCGAGGGTGGGGTCAGCGGAACCCCCGCCGCGCCCGTGCGTCACGAAGGCTGCGCGTATGGCGCGTGGACCGGCAGCGGTGCGTACATGCGCGCCTGCGATGATCCTTCGGTGAACAAGCAGATGGTCGTTGATACGCTGACGACCGCGCGCGAGATCGTCTTCCGCACGAACCGTAAGGCCATCGTCCTCAATGACGTCGCCGAGGGCAGCGTGTGGCTGCCCGACTCGAACATGGTCCTCATGGATAACTGGGACGAGGTCGAAAACGAGCTCGAGGAAAACGAGGATGAGCAGGACAGCCCCGAGCTGACGAACGAGGTCGCGGACCCGCAGCAGCGCGAGGAAAACACCCCGCCCGAGGCCGAGGACGACGAGTTCGGCATCCGCCCGGGACGCTCGACCATCCTGCCCGTCCTCGACAACGACTCGGACCTCGACGGCGACGTGCTGACCGCCGCGCCGGTCAAGCAGCCCGAGTGGGGCGTCGTGACCGTCGCGCGCGGCGGACGAGCCCTGCAGATCAGTGGCGTGTCGGCCGCCCAGGCGGGCTCGACGACGTTTACCTACGCGGCTTCCGACGGCCAGGCCTCGGCCGAGGCCAACGTGCGCGTCACCATTCACCCCTTCGATCAGAACGAGGGGCCCGCGCAGCTGCGCGTCCCGACCGTCAAGATCGGCGCGGGCGCTCAGATCCAGTACGAGGCTCTCAGCGATTGGCGTGACCCCGATGGCGACCCCATCTACCTGAAGAACGCCGAGGCTCCCGAGGGGCTGAAGGCCTCCTTCACCGAAGACGGCTCCGTCACCATCACCGAGGAAGGCGCTGCAGCCGGCCCGAAGTCGATCGTTCTCACGGTCGCTGACGACCAGGGCGCGGAGACCCGCGGCGAGCTGATCGTCGACGTCCAGGAGGCCGGAAACCTGCCTCCGTCTGCGAATGGCGACCTCTTCCAGGCGCACCCGGGCGAGACCGTCACGCTCGATCCGCTCAAGAATGACACCGACCCGAACGGCGACCATCTGACCCTGGCGGCCGTCTCCGGTGCACCCGCCGGCGCCTCGATCCAGCCCGACCTGGATCACGGAACCATCGACTTTAGGGCGACTGAGCCCGGCTCCTACTCCTTCGCCTACACCGTGTCCGACGGCATTGCGACGACGCTGGGCATCATCCGTGTCGAGGTCATGGCGCCCTCGAGCGAGCCCCCCGTCGCCGAAAATGACACGGCGGTCCTGCCGCAGGGCGGCTCCGTCCTCGTCGCGCCCCTGAACAACGACTACGACCCCTCCGGCGGCCTGCTGTCGATCGTCTCCGTGGACGCCTCGAACACCCCCGAGATCGAAGTTGCCCTCATCGATCGCCACCTGCTGCGCGTCACCGCGCCCGCGGGCCTGGACCGCACGGTGCAGTTCAGCTACACCGTCTCCAACGGTGTCGGCGAGGCCACGGCCGACGTGATGGTCATCCCCGGAGCGGCGGATCGCTCGGACCTGCCGCCCATCCTCAAGCCCGACCACCTCAAGGTGCGTGTCGGCGACGTGGGTACCGTGTCGGTCCTGGCGAACGATCGCTCGCCCGCCGGCCTGAACCTCCAGGTCGAGTCGACCCTCGAGTACGATTCCGGTTCCGCCCTCGGAACCCCCTTCGTCACGGGTAACCAGGTGCGCCTTGAGGCTGGGCAGACCCCCGGCCTCATGGACGTGACCTACTCGGTCATCGACTCCGCGGGCAACCGCGCGTCGAGCACCGTCACCTTCGAGGTGATGGGTGCCTCCGATCAGAACCAGGAGCCGCGTCCTCGCGACATCACAGCCTGGGCGGCCGCGGGACAGACCACCCGCATCGCGGTGCCCCTGGACGGCATCGACCCCGACGGCGACTCCGTGACCCTGGGCGGCCTCGGCTCGTCCCCGCAGCTGGGCAACGCGACCGTCGGCCCGACGTGGATCGACTACGTGCCGAACCAGAACGCCTCGGGCACCGACTCCTTCACCTACACGGTCGAGGACCGCCAGGGCGGACGTGCCTCCGCTCGCGTGCGCGTCGCGATCTCGGCCGCGCCCACGCTGAACCAGAACCCGGTCGCCGTCCCCGACACGGTGCTGACGCGCCCGGACCGCATGGTGACCGTCAACGTCCTGTCGAACGACGTGGACCCCGATGGCGATCCGCTAGCGCTGGAGGAGGATAGCCTCGAGACGGCCACGCCCGAGCTCGACCCGCAGGCTCTGTCCTCCTCGACCATCCAGGTGCACACGCCCTCGCAGGCCGGCACCTACCTCGTGTCCTACGCGGTGAGCGACGGCCGCGGCGGCTCTGCCCGAGGCACCGTTACCGTTTACGTGCAGGATGACGCCCCGCTCAAGGCCCCCATCGCCCGCGATGATTTCGTGTCCTACGAGGAGCTGCCCACCGACGGCTCGGCCGTGCGCGTGAAGGTCCTCGATAACGACGAGGATCCCGATGGCAGCATCAACGAGCTGACCGTCACGACGGCCGAATCCGGCGTGACCGTGGAGGGCTCCGACGTGCTGATCCCGGTGACGGACAGCATGCGCCTGGTCGTCTACACGATTACGGACCGTGACGGCCTGACCAACTCCGCCGTCGTGACCGTGCCCGGCCGCGACACGACCGCGCCCTTCCTCAATACCGCGGGCCTGCCCATCGAGATGGACGCGGGTACCTCGCGCACGATCAACCTGGCGGATTACGTGGTGACGCGCTCGGGCCGCAGCCCGCGCCTCGTGGACGACTCCTCCCCGGTCGCGCAGACCGGCCTGGACTCGGTCGTCGCCGACTCGTCGACGCAGCTGACGCTGACCGCGAATGCCTCCTTCGGCGGCAACTCGGCGTTCCTCATCCAGGTCGCTGACGGCGACGCCTCCGACTCGGGTACGCTCACCGCGTCCCTGTCGCTGCCCGTGCGCATCAAGGCGACCCAGAATCAGCCGCCCACCTTCGCCCCGACCGCGATCCGCGTCGAGGCCGGCGGCGCCGCCGCTACGCAGGACCTCAGGCTCGGCGTGCGCGACCCCGAGGGCACAGACGTCTCGACCTTCACTTACGCGATGGGCTCGGCCCCCGACACGGTCTCCGCGTCGCTGTCGGGCACCGTCCTGACGGTGTCTGCACCCGAGACCGCTCCCGCTGGCTCCATCGGTGCAATCGCCGTGAGCGTCACGGACGAGCAGGGCAACACCGTCAACGGTTCCATCCCCGTCGAGGTCGTCGGCACCACGAAGCCGCGCATCCAGCTCCCGGCATACTCGCTGAAGACCTCGGTGAATAACCCCGTGAGCATCGACGTGGCCTCGGAGGCGACCAACCCCTTCCCGGACACGCCGATCTCTCTCGAGGGTGCCGCCATCTCGCTGGGGGACGCGACCACGTCGACGTCCGGTACGGTCGTCACCATTACCCCGAAGTCGGCGGGGACGATCTCCGTCGCCTACCGCGTCAACGACAAGCTCAAGGACCCCTCGCGCGTCGTCCAGGGCACGATCACGGTCACCGTGAAGGGCCCGCCCGACGCGCCCACCGGCGTGGTCGCCCGGGCCAAAGGCCCGACGGGCGCCACCGTGTCCTTCAATGCTCCGGCATCCAACGGCGAGCGCATCACCGAATACCGCATCTACAGCGGTGGTAGCCAGGTCGCCACCTGCACCGAGACCGTGTGCGAGGTGAACGGCCTGACGACTGGCCGCAGCTACACCTTCACCGTGAAGGCGGTGAACGCCTCCGGACCATCTGAAGGCGCAGAGTCGAACGCCGTGACCCTCTCCGGCGTCCCGGATCGCCCGGGCAGCCCGACCGTCACTGAAGGTGACGGAACACTCACGGTGAAGTGGGATGCCCCCAACGACAACGGTTCGCCCATCACCTCGTACACCGTCTATGCGACGACCGCGGGTTCTGCGGCGACCACCTGCACGACCAGCGTCGAGCGGACGTGCATCATCAAGGGCCTCAAGAACGGCCAGCCGTACATCGTCACGGTCGTCGCCACGAACGCGAACGGTAATTCCCAGGCGTCCCCGGGTGTGACGGGCACCCCGAAGGCCACGATCCAGCCTCCGGACAAGCCCGTCATCTCGTCGGCCGAGGCCAAGCAGGTCGGCCAAATCATGTTCCTCGACCTCAACTGGATCCTGGGTAAGTCCGGCTCCAGCGGCTGGGGGACGACGACTATTCGCGTGGGCGATCAGCCCGTGACCGCGGCGGGTGGCGAGACATCTCGCCGGGTTCCCGTGACACCGGGCGCTACCGTGAATGTGACCGTGACCGTCACTAATCTGCAGGGCGAGAGCGCCACGTCCGACACGCGTACCGTCACCATTCCCGCGCTGCGGCCCGCGGAAGAGGCCAAGACGACGCCGCTGCCTCCCGATCCGCCGGGGGTGGGGCCGAACCCTGAAAACGAATTCGGCGTTATTCGGATTTCAAATGCGCGCCTGAAGGAAGGTAACGGGTATAAGGCGTCTGACCTCGAGCTTTACCATGCGGAAAGCGCTGCTGCATGCACGACGTCCGGAAGTCTCATTCCTATGAACAACGGTACCCGCGGTGACTTTGATATCCATTCAGATCCCCCGTTCGCCCCTGGCTCGATGCGTACCTATTACTTCTGCCAGCGCGGTAAGCGCGGCCCGAACGACTACGTGTGGAGTTCGGTAGTCGCATCTTCCGGCACGGCCGGCACAGGCCAACGCAGCCGTGACGATGACGATGACCCCATCCCGACCTTCGAGGTCCAAGCCACCGCGTCCTACGTCCAGAAGAATCGATCCTGGGGTGTGGCTGCTTCGTGGTCCAATCCGAGCGGAGCGGAGATCACGCAGACCAATATCTGGATCGAGGGACTGAAAGACTCGACCAAGCAGAGTTGGGCAGGCCCGCTTACCAACTGGTGGGCCGAGGACCTGGCGCCCGGCCACGAGTACACGATCGTCGTCGAGGTCATCGGAAAAAACGGCCAGCACCGCGAGGTAAGGACCACCGTGAGGACCGGCGACTTGGCCGATAACGTGAAGGCAACCTTCGAAAGCGAGACCGTCTGTCCGAACGGGCAGCCGTGCGGCTCGATGACGCTGCGCGCCGTCAACGCCTCGAACTATTCGTCCGGCGTGACCCTCGTGTGCAGCGTGAAGACCGGTCGCCCCTCGTCGGTCACACAGTTCCGTTTCTCGCGGGATAACCCCCAGATTACGGGTATCCTGACCGAGGCCACGACGGAGCGTGAGTTCCTCGCGAAGCCTCCCGTCGTCGAATGTCACGCCGAATAGACCACCCCCGCCACACAACAAAGGTAGAAACATGACCCTTTCCATTGAGGATGCAACCAGGTTCGCCCAGGTCTTCAAGGGCCTCGTCGACGGCGTGTCCGTGGCGGTCCTGGACAAGCGCCAGGCCGTGCGACTCGCGCTCACGACGATGTTCGCGGGCGGCCACCTCCTGCTCGAGGACGCCCCCGGCACCGGCAAGACCGCGCTGGCGCGCGCCATCAGCGCCGTCATCGACGGCACGCACTCGCGCATCCAGTTCACCCCGGACCTGCTGCCCTCGGACATCACCGGCGTCAACATGTTCAACCAGAAGACGGGCGAGTGGGTCTTCCACGCCGGCCCCGTCTTCGCGGAGATCGTCCTCGCCGACGAGATCAACCGTGCGTCGCCCAAGACCCAGTCCGCCCTCCTCGAGGTCATGGAAGAGGCCCAGGTGACGGTCGACGGCGTGCGCCGCCCCGCCCCCCAGCCCTTCATGGTCATCGCGACCCAGAACCCCGTCGAGCAGGCCGGCACCTACCCGCTGCCCGAGGCCCAGCTGGACCGCTTCCTCATGAAGACCTCGATCGGCTACCCCTCGCGCTCCGCGATGATCGACGTCCTCGACGGCTCGGCCTCGCCCGACCGCTCGAAGAACCTCAAGCCCCTGCTGTCGGGCAAGGACATCGTCGCCTGGGCTGCCCTGGCCTCGGCGAACCACACCGACCGCGCTGTCCTCGACTACGTCGCTGCGCTGGCGGAGGCGACCCGCGAGGACGAGTCCTCGCTGCTGGGCGTGTCTACCCGTGGCGCCATCGGCATGGTGCGCTGCGCACGCGTGTGGGCGGCCGCGCAGGGACGTAACTTCGTCCTGCCCGACGACATCAAGGCCCTCGCGGTGCCCGTGTGGGCGCACCGCGTCATCGTCGACCCCGACGCCGCGTTCTCGGGCGCGACCGCCGAGGGCGTCATCCAGCGTGCCCTGACGTCGGTGCCCGCGCCGGCCGTCGGCGCGTAAGAAAACGCCGGATACAACGATGGAAGGGATGCGAACGGACACCCCCACGATGGTCTCGCCCAAACGGGCGCAGGCCGTCCGTTCGCATCCCCTCAAAACCCTCGTGGGCGCGGTCACCACGACCGGGTGGGCCGTGATCACGCTCGTCATCGTGGGCCTCGCGCTCGCGGTGGCCTTCCAGTGGGTCGAGGCCCTAGCGTGTGCACTCGCGGGTGTCGTGGCCCTGGTGCTCGCCGCGATGCGCGTCGCGTGGCGTCCCCCGCACGTCGTGTCGATCCGCGTCCCCAACGAGCGCATCGTGGCCGGCCAGACCGCCGTTGGCGAGATTTCGGTGCGCAACGAGCGGGCGCGTTCCGTGCGCTCGGGCATCATCGAGCTGCCGATCGGCACGGGCACGGGCGAGTTCGTCGTGCCCCCGCTGGGTGCTCACGAGACCTGGGACGAGATGTTCCTGATTTCGTCGCGTCACCGAGGCCTCATCAACGTCGGCCCCGCGCGCGCTGTGCGTTCCGATGCGCTCGGCCTGCTGCGCCGCGTGCGCATGTGGGACGAGCCCGTCCTCCTGCACGTGCACCCGCGCACTGTGCGTGTTCCCTTCGACGCGACCGGCTTCCAGCTGGACGTCGAGGGTGTGGCCACGGGCAAGCTCTCCAGCTCCGACGTGTCCTTCCATGCGCTGCGCGACTACGAGCCGGGCGACGACCGCCGCGCCGTGCACTGGCAGTCGACGGCGCGCCTGGGCAAGCTCATCGTGCGCCAGTACGAGGAGACGCACCGCTCCCATCACGTCATCGTCCTGGATACGTCGCGCGACGCGTGGGACCACGACGCCTTCGAGACCGCGGTTTCCGTCGCCGGCTCCCTGGGCCTGGCGAACCTGCGTGAATCGCGCCCCGTGTCGCTGACGACGACCGAGGGCTGGCTGCCGTCCGGCGTCGCCATGCGCATGCTGGACGCCCTCTCCGAGGTGAAGGCTCGCTCCTTCGGCGACCTGTCGCGCCGCGTGCGTGAGGCCGTGGCGCAGCGTCCCGGCGTCTCCGCCCTCACCCTCATCGTCGGACCGAACGTGACGGATACCGAGGCCGCCCACCTGGCGCGCCTGGCCCCGATCGACGTTCCGGTCTCCATCATCCGTATCGGCGCGGAGGGCGTGCGAGCCCGCCGTGACCTCGGCCGTGGTGTGCTCCTGGATTGCTCGACGCTGGACGACCTGCCGCGCATTATCGTCGCCGGAGGCTTGGCATGAGCAACAACGTGCACACCAAGCCCCGCGCTCAGCGCATTGATTCCCAGGACGAGGCCGTGGCCTCGTCCGTGGAGGCGACCGAGCAGCGCGAGGCAACCGCCCAGGACCAGGCGCCCGTCGCTGCGGGCGAGTCGCCCGCGCCCAAGCCGAGGACCACGCGCAACCGCCTGCTGACGATCACGCAGCGCTTCGCGACGTTCCGCACCCGCCTGCCGATCTGGTCGCTGCTCGTCCTCGCCCTGCTCTTCGCCGGCCCGGTCGCGGCTTTCGAGCCCGTCTTCGGCGGGGGAGCGGGCGCGATTGCCGCGGGTGCGGGCGTAGCCTGCGGCCTGCTGATCGCCGCCGCCTCGACGCGCTGGCGCTGGGACGCGCTGACGACCGTCCTGAGCGTCGTCGTCACGTACTTTCTGCTGGGTAGCGCGGCCGCCCTGCGCGCCGAGGCCCTCTACGGGTTCCTGCCCACGGGCAAGACCCTGCAGGTCATGGTGCTGGGTTCCTTCCGCGCGTGGAAGGACCTGCTCACCCTGACGGCCCCGGTGTCTGTCTACTCGGGTCCGGCCCTCGTGCCGTGGATGTGCGGCCTCGTGTGCGCTGTCCTCGCGGGCCTGATCACTGCCCGCTCCGGGCGCGCGGTCCTCGGGTCGATCCCGCTCGTTGTCATGGGCGTCATTTCGGTCTTCTTCGGCCTCTCGCGCCATGCGCTGCCCGTGTGGGCCGTGCTGACCTGGTGGGCGCTTCTGGCTGCCTGGTGGGCGCTGGCTGCCCAGTACCAGCGCATCTCGCTGGGGCAGGACGTCCTCGTGGGTCGTTCTGCCTCGGGTGGTGGCGAGGTGACGGCCGCTCGCCAGTCGCGTTCGACCGTGTACGTTGGCACGCGTTTGCTGGGTGCCCTCTCGATTCTCGCGGTGTCTGTCGGCGTCGCGCTGCCCGCTGCGGCGTTCCTTGGCGCTGGCGGGACTCGCATCGTGGGCCGCGACCTCGTGGATCCGCCCCTCGACATTCAGGCCTACCCCTCGCCCCTGTCCTCCTTCCGCCACTACACGACGGACCTGCAGGACGAAACCCTCCTGACCGTGTCCGACCTGCCGGAGAACCAGCGCGTGCGCATCGCCGCGATGGACGTGTACGACGGCACGACCTTCGGTATGTCCACGAAGCGCGGAGACGGACACACGGGCTACATTCCCGTGGAGTCCACGATCCCCGGCCGCGCCGAGGGTGACTCCCTCGTGACCGTGACGACGAGTGGCCTGTCCGGCCCGTGGGTGCCGGTGCTCGGCAATCCCTCGGAGATCGCGTTCACGGGTGCGGGTTCCGCCGCCCAGAAGGATGGCCTCTACGTGGACACGTGGGCGAACGCCGCGCTGACGACCGGCCCCGCGGGAACCATGACGTACAACGTGCGCACGTCCTTCGCCGAGCCCATGCGCGACGAGGACCTGGCGTCCCTGTCGGTCGTGCCGCTTGGTACCACCGACAAGAACGTGCCCGAGGGCCTGGCGACCAAGGTCTCGGAGCTCACCCAGAACGCCTCCACGGCGCTGTCCGCCGCGCGTGCGATCGAGCACTACCTGGCGAATAACGGCTACTACCTGAACGAGAACACGCAGTTCTCGCGTCCGGGTGTGCGCACGGACCGCCTCGAGCGCATGCTGAGCGGCGACGAGCAGCTCATCGGCGACGACCAGCAGTACTCGGCGCTCATGGCCCTGATGCTGCATCAGTTGGGTATGAACGCTCGCGTCGTCATGGGCGCCTACCCCGAGGGTGGCTCCCAGGGCGGTCCCGCGACCCTGCACGGCTCGGACATCCGCGCGTGGGTCGAGGTCGAGTTCGAGGGCGGCGTCTGGGCCGTCTTCGATCCCACGCCCCCGCGCGACCACACGCCGCAGACCCAGGTCCCCAAGCCTCGGAGCGTGCCGCGCCCGCAGGTGCTCCAGCCCCCGGAGCCCCCGGAGGCTCCCGCCGAGCTGCCGCCGACGACGCGCGACCAGAACGCCGACCCGATGGAGCCCCCGGCCGAGCCCTTCCCGTGGGGTCTCGTCGCCGGTATCTCGGGTGGCATCCTGTTGATTCTTCTGCCGCCGCTGATGGTCCTGCTGTTTAAGGCGGGGCGCCGCAGGCGTCGGCGCCGCGCCGCCGCCGTGGGCGCGCTGGTCGGCTCTTGGGATGAGGTCGTGGACCTGGCCGCGGACTCCGGCCTGCGCATCGACGTGGGTCGTACACGCCAGGAGACCGCCTGGTCGCTGGCCTCCCAGTGGGAGCTCGGCGAGGACCCGGGCGACCCCTTCTCCCTGGTGACGGGCGAGGTGCGCCACGGTGACGACGGTTCGACGGACTCGGTGGAGGTTGACGAGGTCGAGGCCGGCGCGGGCCGCTACATCATCGACGGCTGGAGCCGCTTCGGCGACGACGTGCCCGCCCCCGTGGTGATCGCGCGCTACGCGGATATCGCGAGCTTCGCTTCGAACGGTGCCTCGCGTGACCGTGCGCGTGACGCGTGGGCCCAGGTGCGCTCCCTGCGTACGCAGGTGAGCAAGAAAGCTGGCTTCCTGGCGCGCGTGCGCCGCGCGCTGTCCCTGCGCTCCCTGCGCATGCGCCGCAAGTTGCGACTGAGCGCGTCGATCGCGCGCACGATGGATGAGGAGAAGAAGGCGTGACGCCAGCGGTTGCGGGTATGAGGGGCCCCGATATTCCCGGTTTCCGGTGGGTGCGCCCGCTGGGGCAGGGTGGCTTCGCCGACGTGTTCCTGTACCGTCAGGAGCTGCCGAGCCGCGAGGTCGCCATTAAGGTCGTGCGTACTCAGGGCGACGAGCGGGGCACGAAGGAACTGCACCGCGAGGCCGACGCTATGACGCTGCTGGCCGGCCACCCCGCGGTCGTCGAGCTGCACGGCGTGGGCACGACGGCCGACGGCCGCGCCTACCTGGTGATGGAATATTGCCCGGTTGCTGACCTGCTCACGCAGGTGCGCGCGCGCCCGATGGCTCTGGAGAAGGCCCTCGACACGATGATCAAGGTGTGCGGCGGCGTGGAGATGTTCCACCGCCAGGGTTACGTGCACCGTGATATCAAGCCGTCCAACATCATGCTGGACGCGTACGGCAAGCCGGTGCTCGCCGACTTCGGCGTGGCCTCGAAGGTGGGGCAGCTGGAGGTCGGAGCGTTCGACGGCTTCTCGGTGCTGTGGGCGCCCCCGGAGCAGCAGGACGTGAATTCGCCGGCTTCGCCCCTGCAGGACGTGTGGGCGCTGGCCGCGACGACGTGGACCTTCGTGACCGGCCGCAGCCCCTTCGAGGACCCGATCGGCGACAATTCTGCCGCGTCGATCGCGAACCGCGTGCAGCGTGGCCGCATGCGCGGCCTCGGCCGCGCGGATGCTCCGGCGGAACTTGAGCGCGTGCTGCGCGCGGCCATGACGATCGACCCGCAGGAGCGCACCCAGAGTGCGATGGAGTTCGGTCAGGGGCTGCAGCGCGTCCAGAAGGAGCTGGGCCTGCCGCGCACGGAGATGGAGATCAAGGAGAAGCGCTCCAAGGCCTCCGCCCCCGTCGTGGGCGACCAGAAGACGCGCCTGCGTGGCGCTCCCGTCATCGACCCGGATAAGACGCGCCTGCGCTCCTCGGCCTCGTATTCCTTCGAGGGCGGGGCGGGCTCCGGCGGCGTCGAGGCCGTCGCGGACTCCTGGAGGATTGAACGTTCCTCGGACGTGGACGAGGACTCGATCGGTCGCGTGGTCGAGGATTCCTCCGGCGCCAAGCGGGGCATTTCGCCCGTCGTGGGCGTGCTCCTGGCGCTCGTGGCGGCGGTCATTGCCGCCGGCCTGGTCGTGGGCATGCTGCGCGGCGAAGGATCCTTTACTCGCATTTCTCCCGCCCCCGAGACGACGAGTGCGTCGCCCGCCCCCGGGGACGCCGTGGGGTCGGCCCCGCCGCAGGCCTCCGGCTTGACGGGGGAGTACGCAGACGGCGTGGTGACGTGGACGTGGACGGCGCCGACGGGCCCAGCCCCCACCGACATCGTCTACGCCTACGAGGCCACGGGCCCGGCAGGCACGTCGCACGGCCGCGTGGAGACCACAACGGCGATGGTGGACGGCGCCAGCGGCGAGAATTGCATGGAGCTCACGACGGTGTCCCGCTCATCCGGGCGCATGTCCGAGCCGCTGCACGCATGTGTGGATGTGCCGTGATGCGGGTCATGCAATCGGTTCAGTTTTATGCATCGCGACCCATCGCGTCCCAACGAGGCGCTGGTCACGTCGCGTGTAGAATGGTCAGTATCGCGCGTGATCCCTCGCGCTCAACGCAGCTAAAGGATGAAGGCACATGTCTCTGAATGAACATGCGGAACGTCCCGCAGTTCGATGGGGCGCCTCGACCGACATTGGTCCGGTCCGCTCCGAAAACGAGGATTCATGGCTGGCTGTCCCTCCCGTCTTCGCTGTCGCAGATGGCATGGGTGGCCACCTGGGTGGTGCCCAGGCCTCGTCGAGCGCCGTCATTACCCTCCAGGAGTTCCTGAGCACCGATCGTCTGGGCAACCGTCCCGTCGACCTGGTGGACCTGTCCGTCGCGATCGACGCGGCGGCGACGGCCGTCGCCTCGCTGGCCCCGATCGACAATCCGATGAGTGCGCCGGGGACGACCCTGTCGGGCGTCATGGTGCTGCGCACCGCCGAGGGCCCGTACTGGCTCTCATTTAACGTGGGTGACTCCCGCGTGTATGTCGTGGGCGGCGGGGGCATCCGCCAGCTCACCCATGACCACTCCGCGCTGCAGGAGGCACGTGACCTCGCAGCCACCTCCGGAGCGCCCCGTGTGATCCCTCCCGCAAACGTTGTGACAAAGGCGTTGGGCGCCGGGCAGACCGGAAGTGTGAAAGCCGACTACACAATCATGCCGCTGGAAGAGGGTGATCGGGCGGTCATCTGTACAGACGGCGTGCACGGCGTCCTGCGCGATTCGCAGATTCACGCGGTTGTCGCGGCCGGCGACGGCCCTCAGGGGACCGCGGATGCGCTTGTACGCGCGTCGCTGGAATCGGGCACCCGGGATAATACGACCGCCGTTGTAGTTTACGCAGGAACCAAATCACGAGTAACATTGACATCGAATGTCATGAATCGGATGATTCAACCAGTACGTCCGGCGTCGATTGAGACCGCTCGCCGGGTTCCTCGTAGAGAAGGCAGTAACTGATGCTTCAGATTGGACGTTTCCTGTGCCGCGGGCAGGGCGCGATGCTCGTCACGGGTCCCCTCGGTGCGGCGCTGGTTCCGCTCGACTTTGCTGACTCCGCTGCTGACGTGGTGTGGGGTCGTGCCGACACTCAGGCGTGGCTGTCTCACGTTCAGGCCGAAAAGGGTGACGCCCTCCTCCTGGACTGTGCAGGCGAGCAGCCCTACCTGACCGTGCTGGGTAACATCCAGCTGCGCATGCGCGCCGCCGGCCAGATCACCGAACAGGTCTGGACCGACCCGATCTGGGCGTGGCCCTTCAACCCCGGCGAATGGCAGACCTTCGAGGCCACCATCATCGACGGCGACGAGGTGACGTGGATGGTGCCCGCCGCCGACCGCGTCGAGGCGGGCGAGATCCGCATCGGCCGCGCGCTCGACGAGGTCGAGGCCCTCGCCTCGATGCCCGTCGACACCATGGGCTTCCTCATCAACCCCGACATCCCGGATCACGAGCGTCGCGCCCGCCGCGAGGCCCGCGAGGAGCTGCCGGAGCCGACCGTGCACACCGCCTCCGTGGACCTGGCCGCCGTCGAGGCCCAGTTCCTCGCCGCGACCAGCAACGGCCCCGTGTCGCTGAGCTCCGCTTCCCGCACCCCCGCCGAGGCCTCCGAGGCCTCGGACGAGCAGGTCGAGGAAGAGTCGCATGAGGATGCGCCCGCGAAGGACGCTGAGCAGCCCTCGGGCGAGCTCTACGTCGTCGCCGACGCTGAGGAGCCGCCGGTCGATACGGCGGAGTCCGCCGAGCGCGCCGGTGGTTTTGGCGAGTCGGGTACCCCGGCCTCGTCTGAGCCTGCCCCCGAGGCGGTCGTCGAGCCCCCCGCCGCCCCCGAGGCCATGAGCGCCGAGGGCCTGGCCGGCCTGGGTGCTGAGACCGACACCGAGGCGACGATCCTGCGCCTGGCCCCCACGAACTCGGGCCCCGCCGCGCCCGTCGCGTTCCTGATTCACGGCGGCACCGTGCCCGTCGAGGTCTCTCGCGACGTCGTCATCGGCCGCGACCCCGACGCGCGTGCGCTGACCGGCCGCCCCGTGGCCACGGTCCTGCGCGTGCCCAGCCCCGAGACCGAGATTTCCCGCTCGCACTGCGCCGTCATGATGACGACGCCCGGCTCCTGGGCCCTCATGGACCTGGGCAGCGCGAACGGCACCGTCCTGCGCCACGCCGACGGCTCGTTCCAGGACGTCACCCCCATGGTGACGATCGCCCTGAACGACGGCGACCTTATCGACGTGGGTGAGGGAACCACGATCGAGTTCCGCGTGCGCTGATCGACTCACACGCTGCAGGTGGGGCGGGCCTTCGGGCTCGCCCCACCTGCTTGTATGGTGGTTTCTCGCGAGCGAGCGATACCGGGAAAGGCGCCCCTACCTCGTCTATGTAAGGACAATCATACTCTCGCGCGCCTTGAGGTGACCTAGGTCCCTTGATGCGTGTATCCTTACCCCTGGTAGCGACCCGCTGGTGGGTCGATCATCGCAAACACGGAAGTTGAGGACCACGATGGTCAAGTACGTATACGACTTCTCCGAGGGCGACAAGTCCATGAAGGACCTCCTCGGAGGAAAGGGAGCCAACCTCGCCGAGATGACGAAGCTCGGTCTGCCCGTTCCCCCCGGCTTCACGATCACCACCGAGGCGTGCCGCGCATACCTCAAGGAGTCGACGGTTCCCGAGTCGCTTGCCACCGAGGTCACCACCGCCCTGCGCGGCGTCGAAGACCAGATGGGCCGCCACCTCGGCGATCCCTCCGACCCGCTCCTCGTCTCCGTGCGAAGCGGCGCCAAGTTCTCCATGCCCGGCATGATGGAAACCGTCCTGAACATCGGCCTCAACGATAAGTCCGTTCTCGGCCTCGCTGCCGTTAGCGGTAACGAGCGCTTCGCGTGGGACTCCTACCGCCGCCTCATCCAGATGTTCGGCAAGACCGTTCTCGACATCGACGGCGACCTCTTCTCCGACGCCCTCGACGAGCTCAAGGCTGAGCGTGGCGTGAAGGGCGACACCGAGCTGACCGCCGAGGATCTCAAGGGCCTCGTCGACACCTTCAAGGGCATCGTCAAGGAACAGACCGGCAACGACTTCCCGCAGGACCCACGCACCCAGATGGACATGGGCATCGAGGCCGTGTTCCGCTCCTGGAACACCGAGCGCGCCCGCATCTACCGTCGCCGTGAGCGCATCCCCCACGACCTGGGCACCGCCGTCAACATCTGCACCATGGTGTTCGGCAACATGGGCGAAAACTCCGGCACCGGCGTCTGCTTCACCCGCGACCCCTCCTCCGGCCACTCCGGCGTCTACGGCGACTACCTCGAGAACGCGCAGGGTGAGGACGTCGTTGCGGGCATCCGCAACACGCTGGCCCTGTCCGACCTCGAGCGCATCAACAAGCCCGTCTACGACGAACTGCGCGCCATCATGCGCAAGCTCGAGACCCACTACCGCGACATGTGTGACATCGAGTTCACCGTCGAGCGCGGCAAGCTGTGGATGCTCCAGACCCGCGTCGGCAAGCGCACCGCCGCCGCCGCGTTCCGTATCGCCACCCAGCTCCTGGGCGAAAAGCTCATCACCCGCGACGAGGCCCTGGGCCGCGTGACCGGCGACCAGCTCACCCAGCTGATGTTCCCGCAGTTCGACGCCAAGGCCGAGAAGGAGCTCATCGCTCGCGGCATGGCCGCCTCCCCGGGCGCCGCCGTCGGCAAGATCGCCTTCAACAACGCCCAGGCCGTCGAGGCCGCCGAGAAGGGCGTCAAGACCGTCCTCGTGCGTCGCGAGACCAACCCCGATGACCTGCCCGGCATGGTCGCCGCTGAAGGCGTCCTGACCGCCCGTGGCGGCAAGACCTCGCACGCCGCCGTCGTCGCCCGCGGCATGGGCAAGACCTGCGTGTGTGGCGCCGAATCCCTCGTCATCGACGAAGCTGCCGGCACCGTTACCATCGGCGACCTCGTCCTGACCGCCGACGATACCATCGCCATCGACGGCCAGACCGGCGAGATCTTCCGCGGTGAGGTTCCCGTCGCCGACTCGCCCGTCACCACCTACCTGGCAGACGGCCTCGAGGCCGGCATCGCCGCCGCCGGCGAGGACCAGGGCACCCGCGAGCTCGTCGAGGCCGTCGACAAGCTCCTCGCCCACGCCGACAAGGTCCGCCGCCTGCACGTGCGCGCCAACGCCGACACCCCCCTCGACTCCAAGCGTGCCATCGCCTTCGGCGCCGAGGGCATCGGCCTGTGCCGCACCGAGCACATGTTCCTGGGCGAGCGCCGCCCGCTCGTTGAGCGCGCGATCCTCTCCGCCCCCGAGTCCGACGAGCGCCAGGCCGCCTTCAACGAGCTCGAGAAGCTCCAGAAGCAGGACTTCCTCGAGATGCTCGAGGTCATGGACGGCAAGGCCATGACCGTGCGCCTCATCGACCCGCCGCTCCACGAGTTCATGCCCGCCCTCATTGAGCTGGAGACGAAGGTTGCCGTCGGCAAGGCCACCGGCACCCTCGACCCCGCCGACGAGGCCATGCTCGTCGAGGTCCGTCGCATGCACGAGCAGAACCCCATGCTGGGCCTGCGCGGCGTGCGCCTGGGCATCTACCTGCCCGGCCTGTTCGCCCTGCAGATGCGCGCCCTGTGCGAGGCGGCCGCCGATCTCGTCGCCCGCGGCCTCAACCCGCGTCCCGAGATCATGGTTCCGCTCGTCGGCTCCGTGCGTGAGCTCCAGCTCGTGCGCGAGGAAGGCGAAGGCATCATCGCCTCCGTCGCCGAAGCCCGCGGCGTGGACCTGTCCGGTGTCTCCATCGGCGCCATGATCGAGCTGCCGCGCGCCGCCATGACCGCCGAGGACCTGGCCGAGGAAGCCGACTTCTTCTCCTTCGGCACCAACGACCTGACGCAGACCGTGTGGGGCTTCTCGCGCGACGACGTCGAGGGCGTGTTCTTCCCGCAGTACATCGAGGCCGGCATCTTCGGCGTCTCCCCCTTCGAGTCCATCGACGTCCACGGCGTGGGCACCCTGGTCTCCGAGGGCGTGCGCCGCGCCCGCTCCACCAAGCCGAACATCAAGCTCGGTGTGTGTGGCGAGCACGGTGGTGACCCGCAGTCGATCCACTTCTTCCACAACGTGGGTGTCGACTACGTGTCCTGCTCCCCGTTCCGCGTCCCCGTCGCCCGCCTCGAGGCTGGCCGCGCCGCGGTCGAGGACCACGTGGACATGACCGCCTGATTGCTGGTGGCGCTGTTGTGAACGGCGCTGCGTGAGCGTGACGAGGCCGTGGCCGGGCAACCGGTCGCGGCCTCGTTTCGTTGTGGCCCCACGGGTGTTCCGGGCGCCGGAGGGTCCGGCCGCTGTGTGTGCCGGTGGGCGGCGGCCCGCCCGCGAGCCGTCCGCGCCGTGTGTTGGTGCTTGTGGCTCCGCTGGTGTTCCGGGCGCCGTCGGGCCCGGCCGCCCGCGAGATCGCCACACGCGAGCCTGCGGCTCGGAGTGGTCGATCTCGAAGCCCGCCCGTGCCC
>JAHACW010000024.1 GCA_018375675.1 Actinomyces sp.
CCCCCCCGCCAATTCAAGCTATAGCCTGAGTCCCTGGGCCCCGAAACAGAACCGGGAGCCGGGGCCTGGGCACACGAGCCGCACTACTTGGCGAGCAACTCCATCATGAACCCCCACAGCGCCGTGCGCGGCGGTGCGTCCATGGTGGGTGCGTTCTGCTCCCGCATGAGGGCGAGTGCGCGAGGATCGATGGGCGCGTGTATTTGCGCATGCATGTGGTCGGTGATGAAGCACTCAAGGTGCCCGGCATCCTTCCATCCATCCGGGGTCCGCTCCTCCCGCACGCACAGCACAACACTCCAGCGCTTGTGCCAACAGTCCTGCGAGAAGTGAGAGTCGCTGGGCCCTTGAGCGGCCACATCGATCAGGGCTGACTGCGCCCTCTCCAGGTCCACGTCCCGCACTGCTCGCACGAAGTCGGCGGAGATCGACGGCGGGCCGTCATGGATGGTTGGCCCGGGCGTCAGGAGGCTCTCCTCGGCCAGGATGCGCGGGACATCGCAGTCATCGACCTGGGCGAAGTGCACGCCATCGGCCTCGGCGCGCATGACTACCGAACGCGGCCGCGAGGGCCAGATCCGCACATTGCGCACCCCGACGCTCGGCCTCGGGGAGACGACGCGGATCGCGAGACGATAGTCGACCGTGCGTGCCGGACCCAGGATCGCCTCGGCGTCACCGATGAGGCCGGTGGAGTCGGCGAGGCCAGCGCTCATGAGTCCGCTGACCGGCATCGCACTCGATAGAGAGTTGTCCCCTTCTCTCGTCCCAACAAGGTCGATAAGCACATTCGCCTGTTCGAGGGAGACGACCAGCTCCTCCGGCGACGAGGCCGTGGTTCCTTCGGCGGTCACGATTCCACCTCCAGGGTGCGTGCCATCGTCATAAAGTCCTCGATGATCGGCGGGCAGGCGAGGCTCGGACACGTGCATGTCGCAGTCCACAGGAATCGGCGGGACTCCTCGTCTCCTTCGTCTCTATGCCGGGTGAGCCACACGAGCTGCGAAACGGTCATCGATGTGTCGTTAAGGGCGTACACACCTGTGACCAATCGGGTATGCGCGGTGGGATACGGTGCGACGGTGTCGTCAATGAGGCGGCATCCCGGGTGAGGCTCAGCCAGGCGACCAGCGCTGCCGTCGAGGATCTCCTTGTCTCCTTTACCGCTGAATACCTCAGTCTCAGTGATGACAATGTTCGGCACGTACCCCTCTGTTGCCTCTCCGACGGCAATGAAGCGAATACTCTCACCCTGGCCGAGATCACCGAGCTCTCCGCGTTCCTCCTCCGACAGCTGCCTCCAGCCGGAGGCCACACGCACCGACACGCCTGTGCCCACATGACGATCTACTCCGCCGAAATCGCGGTTCTGAGAGGATTTCTTCCCGGCCTTTCCTTCTTCTAAGAGGCCGTGCCGTTTGGCATATTGCCAATCTTCATAAAAGCAATCGGGGTACTTGAAGGGGATGATAGCGATGAAAGCAGCGATCATGAGAAGCATAGATACGCCAACCAGACTGACAATCAACCATGTAGGTGCTCCAAGCGACTCAGCGCATTTCGCGAGGGCCATCAGTAAGATTGCCGTCGAGATTGCAGGAAACGACACTGCAGTGAAGTTCTGAGCGGCCCTCCCTGTTCCAAGGATCCTTCCCAGACGAAACCCGAGCCCCACGCTCCGCCACAGCTCGGCGGTCGGGTTGTCACAGAACATTCTCATGTACCACATGAGGAGGCCCAACGTTCCGAGAATGAAAGCTCCCAGTACCCACATCGGCGTTTCCCCCTACTACTCGTTTTCCCAGAGCCTCATCGACGAGGCAATCAACGCGTTTGTTCAGGTGGATTGGTGGGCGTGCACCCGCCGATGCGCGCCCGCCAATCCACGCAATACCCTCAGTCCTTCGGGCCCGAAACAGAACCGGGAGCCGGAGGCTGGGTCCACAGGCCGCGCTGGTCGAGGAAGTCGCGCAGGAAGACGGGGCGGTCGGTGATGATGCCGTCGACGCCGACCTCGAGGATGCGCAGCACGTCGGCCACCGTGTTGATGGTCCACACGTGGACGGCCAGGCCCAGGGTGTGGGCGGTGGCCACGAAGCGCTCATCGACGACGCGAATGGGGCCCTGGTGCATGGGCACCTGCGCGGCGATGGCACCCTGGCGCGGGCCGGGCACGTGCCACCAGGCGGGGTTCGTAGCGCTCTTCGCGGCGCCCACGAGGCGCACGACGGCCTCGGTGCCCAGTGATGTGGCGACCGCGCGCGTGGGATCCGAGGCGGCGATGTCGCGCACGGCGCGCAGGCGAGGCTCGGAGAAGGAGGCCACGAGCACGCGGTCGGCCGCGCCGTGGTCGGCGATGACGTCGAGGAGGGGGCCTTCGACGCCCGGCTCCTTCGCATCAATGTTGAAGTACATGTCCGGGAACGCTTCGAGGACCTGGGCGAGCAGCGGCATCTGCTCCCCGGAGTCGCGGTGGCGCAGCTTGGACAGCTCGCGCCACGTCATCTGAGCGATCACGCCAGTACCGTCGTAGCAGCGGTCCACGGTCTCGTCGTGGCAGATGACGACCTTGCCGTCGGCGGTGACGTGGGCGTCGGTCTCCACGTGGCGGATCCCGGCCTCGTAGGCGTAGGCAAAGGCGCTCATCGTATTCTCGGGGGCCTCCTCGCTGCCGCCGCGGTGGGCGAAAACGATGGGTCCCTGACGCATGGTCACGGGCATCATGAGCAAGACTCCTGTCCGAGATAAACAGCTTTGTTTGCCTGCATCCACGCGTCCGGATCCACGGGGGTATCCGAGGAGTCGTGGATTTCGAAGTGCAGGTGCGGGCCCGTCGACCAGCCGTTGTTGCCAACCGCGCCGATGACCTGCCCGGCGGTGACGGTGTCGCCGACCTTCACCTTAATTTTGTTCATGTACTGGTGCAGGTAGGCGGAGTGGAAGACGGTGCCGTCAGATTTCGTGTGCTTGATCTGCACATAGGCGCCCGATCGCGAGTTCTCCGCGACTTCCTCGACGACGCCGCCGTACACGGAGGTGATGGGCGTATCGAGCGGGGCGGCCATGTCGATGCCCTCGTGTGCGAGGAGCTGACCGGACACGGGCGAAATACGCATCGTGAAGGGCGAGGTGATCGTGTAGGTCCCCTCCGGCAACGGCCAGTAGATCGTGTCGGCGACGACGCGCACGTTGCGGTTGCCGTCCGCGCCGTTGCCCGACGCGCAGCCGGTGATGGACACGGGCGCCTTGGCCTTAGCGCGTGAGTTCGCGGTCAGGGTCGCGTCCAGGGCGGTGGCCTGGGGCAGCGCGGAGGACAAGGCCCAGCTGGGACCGCCCACCGACGCACCGAAGGCTCGCGCGGGCACGGACAGGGAGGAGTCGGATCCGACGCGTCCCGTCATGGGCACGGCGATCGTCGTGCCCGCCAACCCCAGCACGAGGAGGGCGCGCAGGACGTAGCCCACCGGGTGAACATTACGTCGCCGCTCCCCCATCGACGAGTCCGGGGTTTCCTCCGCGTCCTCTCGATCCGTCGCGGGATCGGGGGTGGGGGCCGAGGCCTCGTCAGTCATCGGGATCGCCGACGTCGTCGGGTCCGCCTGCTGGTCGTCCGCGTCGTGGGGGCGCGCCGCGCGCAGCTGCGACCGCTTCGGCAGCGGGCACTCGGTGTCGCTCACGCTCTCCCCCTTGTCTGTGTTCGTCACGAAGTTTTGACCTCGATCTAATGTACCTTGCGGATCGCGGCTCGTCACGGGCGTTGGAGAACGTCTCGGACTTCGCCGACCAGCAGCTCGAGGATGTCTTCGAGGAAGAGGATGCCGACGACTGCTCCCGCGTCGCGCACGAGGGCGCAGTGCACGCCGGTGCGCTGCATGTGACGCAGCGCGTCTTCGACCTGGTCGTCAGCGGACACGGCTTCGAGGCGTCGGATGCGCCACTGGGTGATCGGCTGCTCGCGGTCCTCACCGGTGGCGTACAGGACGTCTTTGAGATGCACGTATCCGACGATGGAACCGTCGTCGCCGGCGATCGGGAAGCGCGAGTAGCCCGTCTGGGCGACCTGTTCTTCCACGTCTGCCGGTGTGGCACCCTCGGGCAGGACGATGAGCTTGTCGAGGGGGACCATCGCGGTCCCGGCCGTCTCCTCGGAGAATTCCAGGGTGCCGCTGAGCAGACCCAGCTCGTCAGTCAGCACGCCCTCCTCCTGTGACGCGACGACGATCGATGCGACCTCCTCGATCGTGTAGGAGGCAGATATTTCCGAGCGCGGCTCGTAACCGGACAGGCGCACGAACCAGTTCGCGAAGCGATCCATGGCCTCGATAATCGGGCGCAGGACGTGGCCCAGTCGCACGAGGACGGGCGCAAGGATCAGCAGCATGCGCACGGGGGCGGCGATCGAGATGTTCTTGGGGACCATCTCGCCGAAGACGACGTGGCAGAAGAGAACGACGACGAGGGCGGCGGCAAAGCCGACGACGTGGCTGGTCGCCTCGGGTGCGCCCAGGCGCTCGAGCGGCGACTCGACGAGGTGGGCAATCGCGGGCTCGGCAACGACGCCCAGGGTCGTGGACGCGACCGTCACGCCGAGCTGGCAGATCGCCAGCATGAGGGACACGTGCTGCAGCGCGTACAGCGCAGCGGCCGCGCCGCGCGCACCCTCGTCGGCGAGAGGCTCGACCTGCGAGCGACGCGTCGAGGTGACCGCGAACTCGCCGGCGACGAAGAAAGCGTTGACGGCCAGCAGGGCCACGGTGATGGCGAGACCGACTCCCACGCTCACAATGACACCTCCTCATCCTCGGCCTCGGGGGCGGGCGTGATCGCCACCTGAGCGACGCGCCGTCCCTGCATCTGGGTGACCTCGATGCCGATGCCATCCACGCTCACGCGCGATCCAACGACCGGAATCTCGCCCAGCTCGTTCATGACGAGGCCGCCGATCGTGTCGTAGGGGCCGTCCTCGGGCAGGTTGATGTCCGTGCGGCGCGCGAGCTCGTCGGGGCGCAGCGTGCCGGGCACGAGGAACGTGCCGTCGGGGCGCGGGCGGATGCCGAGGCGACGCTGGTCATGCTCGTCGGAGACCTCGCCGACGATCTCCTCGACGACATCCTCGAGGGTGACGATGCCCGACACGCCGCCGTACTCGTCGACGACGACGGCCATCTGCAGGCCCTCGTCGCGCAGCTGGACCATGAGGGGGCCGATCGGCACGGTCTCGGGAACCGAGGGCGCGTCGGTCATGAGGGACGAGGAGATGACGGGGACCTCGGCGCGACGATCGGCGGGCACGGCGACCGCGCGGCGCAGCGAGACCAAGCCGAGGATGTCGTCGGAGTCGTCGCCGATCACCGGGAATCGGGAATGTCCGGTTTCGCGGGCCAGGTCGAGCACGTCCTGGGCGCTGTCACCCTCGCTGAGGGTGTGCAGGCGGCCGCGGTCGGTCATGACGTCAGCGGCGCTGAGAGTGGACATGCGGATCGTGTTGACGAAGAGGTCGGCCGTGGACATGTCGAAGGTGCCTTCTTCGACGGAGTGCTCGACGAGGGCGGCCAGCTCGGAGGCGGAGCGCGCCGAGGAGATCTCCTCCTGGGGTTCGATGCCCATGCGGGCGAGCACCCAGTTCGCGGTCCCACCCAGCACCCAGATGACGGGGCGAGCGATGGCGGTGAAGGCCATCTGGAAGGGGACAACACGCACAGCGGTGGCCAGGGGGTGGGCCAACGCGAGGTTCTTGGGGACGAGCTCACCGAAGAGCATCGAGAACACGTTGATGAATGCGGCGGCCACGAATGCCGCGATGCCGGTCGCAAGCCCCCAGGCGAGGCCGACCGATCCGAGCAGGTCCTGCAGCAAGTCCGCCAGCGCGCTCTGCGTCGTATAGCCGAGCAGGATCGTGGTCAGCGTGATGCCCACCTGCGCGCCGGACAGCTGGGTGGACAGCGTGCGGGTGGCGCGCAGGACGGAGGCGGCCCCTCGGTCCCCTTCCTCGGCCTTCTTGTCGAGGACGGCCTGGTCGACCGCGACGAGCGAGAACTCAGCGGAAACGAAGACGAAGGTGCCGGCGGTCAGGACGATGCCGAGCAGAAGCATGAGGGCGGTCGTCATCGCGTGCCCCCCTCAACGAGGCCGGGGCGCCTCGCGGGTACGCGCGCGGAAAAGGGGTGAGAAAGAGCGGCGATAACGCCGGCAGTGTCGCAGTCCATGATGGTTACAGTCTAGCCGCCCAGCCCGCCTCTCCCAGCGCGCATTTCCACACACCGCGGGGCATGTGCCAACAATCATTCTTCAACGGACCAAAGACCCTTGAAGTACACGCCAAAGGTGTACCAGGTTTCGTGAAGATGATCACGCGGCGGTACGATTGTCAAGGTATGGCCGCGCGGGAAATAACCTGATCGCGCGGCGCGACACTTACGGAGGAACACGTGCCCACTCCCACCGCTTCCCAGCCCGATCCGCAGTGGTACATCGCGAAGATGCGAGACCTCTACGAGCGTGATCCACAGCTCCTGGATCCGTCCTGGCGTGCCTATTTCTCCACCGAGTCCGCTCCCCCACAGCTGCGCGCCAAGCGTCCCGACATCCCCGAGGGCGCTCCCTCAACGTCGGAGCCAGCCCCGGCCTCGTCGGCCCATGCCGCACCCCCAGTTGACCACGTCGCCCCCGTGACGGTCACCCCGCCGACCCTCGACATCGAAGAGGACGGACCCGAGGCGGCCGCCACCCAGCACGCACCCATCGTCTCCGTGACGCGTTCCGACCTGCCGCCCGCGCCGCCCGCCGCCGTCGCGGAGGCCACGAGCCCCTACACGCGCCAGCAGCACGGGCGCGCGGCCTTCACGCTCTTCCAGGGTGCCCCCTCGCACGACGAGCTCCACATCCTCAAGTCCGCGGCACGCGCGACCGCCAAGCACATGGAGGCCTCGCTCTCCATCCCCACGGCCACCTCCCAGCGCCAGATCCCGGCCAAGCTCCTCATCGAAAACCGCGCCCTCATCAACGCGCACCTGGCGCGCACCGTCGGCGGCAAGGTCTCCTTCACTCACCTCATCGGCTACGCCCTGGTGGAGGCGCTGTGCGAGATGCCCGACCTGAACGTGCGCTACACGATCGAGGGCGGCAAGCCCGCGGTCGAGCAGCTCGCGCACATCGGTTTCGGCCTGGCCATCGATGTGGCCGACGCGCAGGGCAACCACTCCTTGAAGGTCCCCGTCATCCACGACGCCGACACGCTCACCTTCGCTGAGTTCGTCGACGCCTACCAGGACCTGGTGGCGCGTGCCCGCACGGCGACGCTGACGACCGCCGACTTCCAGGGCGCCTCCGTCACCCTGACGAACCCGGGCACGCTCGGTACCACCACGTCAGTGCCCCGCCTCATGGTCGGCCAGGGCCTCATCATCGGCGTCGGCGCCACCGACTACCCGGCGGAATTCCGCGGCGTCTCCCCCAAGCGCCTGGCCGCCCTCGGCATTGGCAAGACGATGTTCTTCTCCTCCACCTACGACCACCGCATCATCCAGGGTGCGGCGTCGGGCCGCCTCTTGGCCCTGGTGGATGCCAAGCTCTCGGGCCGTGACGGCTTCTACGAGCGCGTCTTTACCTCGATGCACGTCCCCGCGCGCCCCTACGCGTGGGAAGCGGACTACGACTACGACCCGAACCACGAAAAGGGCAAGCCCGCGCGCATCGCAGAGCTCATCCACGCCTACCGTTCGCGCGGCCACCTCGCCGCCGACACCGACCCGCTGGCCTATCGCGTGCGTCGCCACCCCGACCTCGATCTTTCCTCCTACGGTCTGAGCGTGTGGGACCTGGATCGCCCCTTCCCCACCGGTGGTTTCGGCGGCTCCGACCAGATGCTGCTGCGCGACATCCTCACGCGCCTGCACGATACCTACACACGCACGGTCGGCATCGAGTACATGCACATCCAGGACCCCGAGCAGCGCGCGTGGGTTCAGCAGCGCATCGAGCGCCCGTACGAGGCCCCCTCCCCCGACGCACAGCGTCACATCCTGGGCACTCTCATTCGCGCCGAGGCCTTCGAGGAGTTCCTCCAGACGAAGTTCATGGGTCAAAAGCGCTTCTCGCTGGAGGGTGGCGAGTCCCTGATCCCGCTGCTCGACCACATCCTGGCAGACTCGGCGCGCACCGGCATCCACGAGGTCGCCATCGGCATGGCGCACCGCGGACGCCTCAACGTGCTGGCCAACATCGCGGGTAAGTCCTACGCGCAGATCTTCGACGAGTTCGAAGGCAACTACATGCCCAACTCCGTCCAGGGCTCGGGCGACGTCAAGTACCACCTGGGCACGTGGGGCGTGTACTCCCTCGACGACGGCCTGGCCACGAAGGTCTACATGGGCGCCAACCCCTCGCACCTGGAGGCCGCCGACGGCGTCCTGGAGGGCATCGTTCGCGCCAAGCAGGAGCACCTGGGCGACCCGGACCTGCCGATCATCCCGATCCTCATCCACGGCGACGCCGCCTTCATCGGCCAGGGAGTCGTCCAGGAGACCTTCAACCTCTCCCAGCTGGAGGGTTACAAGACCGGCGGCACGATCCACGTCATCGTCAACAACCAGATCGGTTTCACGACGGGCCCGACGCAGGGTCGTTCCACCGGCTACGCGACCGACCTGGCCAAGGGCCTGCAGGTCCCGATCCTGCACGTCAACGCGGACGACCCCGAGGCCGTCACCCGCTGCGCGCACCTGGCCTTCGAGTACCGCAACGCCTTCCACAAGGACGTCATCATCGACATGGTGTGCTACCGCCGCCGCGGCCACAACGAGGGCGACGACCCGTCGATGACCCAGCCCGTCATGTACTCCCTCATCGACCGCATCCCCTCCACGCGCGCCGTGTACATCCGCGGCCTCGTGGGTCGCGGCCAGCTCACCGAGGACGAGGCCCGTCAGTCGATCGCCCAGTATGAGGCGGAGCTCGGGCGCATCCTCGAGGAGACCCGCGCGGGTGGCGCCTCCTCGGTGTCCGAGGTCAACCCGGGGAGCCGCACGCACGACCCGGCGCTCACTGTCGGCGTGGGCGAGGCCGGGGAATCCCCCGACGAGGAATGGACCATGCCGGAGTCCCAGATGCCCGGCATCGGCATGATGATCGGCTGGACGTCTGCTGCCCCCGCCAAGCAGCTGCGCCGCATCGGCCGCGCGCACACGCGCTTCCCGGAGGGCTTCGAGCCGCACCCGAAGCTGCGTCAGCTGTGCGAGCGCCGCCTCGAGATGGCGCTGGGCAACAAGCCGATCGACTGGGGCTTCGCGGAGCTCCTGGCCTTCGGCACGCTCCTCATGGAGGGCACCGGCGTGCGCCTGTCCGGCGAGGACGTGGGCCGCGCGACCTTCGTCCAGCGTCACGCGATCCTGCACGACGCGAACGACGGGCGCGAGTTCACGCCGCTGCGCTTCCTCACGGAAAACCAGGCGCGTTTCGACGTGTGGAACTCCCCGCTGAGCGAGTACGCCGTGCTGGCCTTCGACTACGGCTACTCGCTGGAGAGCCCCGAGACCCTGACGATCTGGGAGGCGCAGTTCGGCGACTTCGCGAACGGCGCGCAGACCGTCATCGACGAGTTCGTGTGCTCGGCCGAGCAGAAGTGGGGACAGCGTTCCTCGCTCGTCATGCTGCTCCCCCACGGCTACGAGGGGCAGGGACCCGACCACTCGAGCGCGCGCATCGAGCGCTACCTGCAGCTGGCCGCCCAAGATAACATGTGGATCGTCCAGCCCTCCACGCCGGCGAACTACTTCCACATGCTGCGCACGCAGGCCTACAAGCGCCCGCGCAAGCCGCTCATCGCGTTCACGCCCAAGCAGCTGCTGCGCCTGTCGGCCGCGTCCTCGCACCTCGACGAATTCACCTCGGGCGCCTTCCGTCCGGTCATCGGCGATGACACCGTCACCGATCCGTCGTCGGTGACGCGCATCCTGCTGTGCTCGGGTCGCCTGTACTACGACCTCGTCAAGGAGCGCGAACACCGCACCGACACGTCGACGGCGATCATTCGCCTGGAGCAGCTCTACCCGCTGCCCGAGGCCGAGGTTGCCGAGGCCCTGGCCCAGTACCCGAACGCTTCGTTGACCTGGGTGCAGGACGAGCCTCGCAACCAGGGCGCATGGCCGCACCTGGCGCTCAACCTCTTCCCGTCTCTGGGACGCCCGGTGCGCGTGGTGTCGCGCCCCGAGTCAGCAACGACCGCAGCGGGACGTGCCTCGCTTCACAAGGAGCAAGCAGCTACCCTTATTGCGCAGGCCTTCGAAGGCTAACGAGGGCCGGCGCTCCCACCGGGGGCGCAGGAGGCACCGGAAAGGAACACCATGCGGATCTGCTTCATCGGAGACGAGCTCGTCGCGGGCGTCGGCGACCCCCGAGGCCTGGGCTGGGTTGGCCGCGTCAACGCGCACTCCACCTTCGATCTGCCCGCCACGTTCCTGACCCTGGCCGTGCCCTCTGAGACGACGAAGCAGATGGCGGCGCGCTGGGAGGCCGAGGTCCTGCCGCGCCTGGCCGAGGGCGAGCCCCACGGCCTCGTCATCGGAGTGGGTCCAGGCGATGTCGCGGCCGGCATTTCGACGGCCCGCTCGCGCCTGAACCTGGCTAACATCACCGACCGGGCGACAGCGCTGGGCATCCCCAGCTTCGTGGTCGGCCCCCCGCCGCTGGCTGGCGTGGATTCCGGTTCGCTGAAGGCTCTGTCCTCCTCGTGCTCCGAAGTGTGTGCGCGCCGAGGCATCCCCTTCGTTGACTGCTACACGCCTCTGGTCGCGCACGACCAGTGGTTCGAGGACATGGCCGCCTCCCTCGCGCGCGGCGGGGACGGCCAGACGTTGCCCGGCCAGGCCGGCTACGCCCTCATGGCGTGGATCGTCCAGCACCAGGGCTGGTACGAGTGGACGGGAGCGACCCCGGCGGACGTGTAGTATCCCTGCATGAGCAGTAACAATCCGTACGCGCCACCGACCGGGTCGGAGTCCGCGCTGCCCGAGGAGAACGTGGAGGCTGCGCACCGGGTGCCACGCAACGCGCCGGTGCCCTTTGCCCCCTCCGAGGACGGGCCGGATCCTGCGTTCCCATACGGAGTTTCCATCCCTCGCACCGGGGAGGAAAAGCCCGACACGGACCTGCCCCCGTACGTCTCCGAGGCGCATGAGGACAGTAAGCCGTCGGCTCCTGCACCCCGCGCGGCCTCCTCCTCAACTGCTGCGCAGCGGGATCGTTCATCGTCACCCACCTCTGGACGGCCTCACGCGACATCGACAGGAACAGACCCTCAGGACAGTTCCACACGCGAGGATAAGTCCACGAAGGCCTTCACTCTCCCAATACGCGCCGACGTCTTCTCGGGTCTAGCGAGCGTGATCGCAGCACTGTTTTTCACCAGCATCGCAATAGCCCAAGCCACCGATTTCGGTACGATCAAACTTCAATGGCAGTTCGCCGCATGCGTGTTCGGGCTCGCAGCCGCAGGCTTATGCATTCCCTTTGTCCCCGCCGCGGTGCGCTACACGCGTATGTTGTTCACAGAAGGCGAGAACGAGACGGCCGAAACTCGGGCGTCCGGGTATGCCCTCATCTGCTTCGTCGGACTTGCCGCCGCAGTCATCGCGATCAGCAACGCAGTGCCCGCAGCACGCGACCTCAACGAAGGCCCCGACACCAGGACAGTCACCTCGTGTTTCTTCCACCAAAGTCCGGTGAAGAGCTCACCAACAAACACCATCCCGAGCAGCTATAAGAACGAATTGATCATGACACTCGACGACACAAGCAAGTTTGTCCTCGTCATCAAAACGGAAAAACGGGAAGACTTGCAGTCGGCATCGGGCATCCGCGGCACCCTCTACAACGGATGCTTGTCGCACCACCCCTCATCGAAGAAGCTGGTCCTCGACATGTATCCGCGCACGCAGATCATCGCTGACGCGCGCATCGTCTAGCGAGTACCTGTCCATGAACGAATGCCCCTGCATGAGGAAGCAACCCCACTGACCAGCGAGACACCATGAGCAACCAATACCCCTACAGTTATCCTCCGCAGCATCCCTTCCCGGGCCAAGCACCAAACCAGCCGCCACCCGGCCAATACCCGGGCGCCATGAACCCCCAGCACCCCTTCCCGGGCCAAGCACCAAACCAGCCGCCACCCGGCCAATATATCGGCCAAGCCCCGACGCAACCCGCACCCGGCCAATACATGGGCGGCATGTACCCCCAGCAGCCCTTCCCGGGTCAGGGGCCCGCTGCTCCGCATGGAGGTGCTAACATGGGCCGTCCGGTCACGGACACGACCTACACGACGGTGCTCCACGTTCTGAATTTCCTCACGTTCAGCGGTGTCGTTACCTATTTTGTGCTGGGCAGTTTCTACGACGTGGGCGACATCAAACTCACGTGGCAAAGCATCGCGAGCGCCGTGGGCACCATCAGTATGCTCATCTGTGCGGTCATCATTGTCGTGACGGCTCTCCGCATGAACCGAGCGAAGCGCGCTGGCGACAGGACGAACATGCGTAAGCCAATCGTCTGGCTCGCGGTTCTCTCCATCCCCGTCCTCGTCGTCGGAACCATGGCGGTTATTGGTTCCATGCAGTCGGTTGCGGACACGATCGAAGGAACAAAGACCGTCACCGTCAAGTCATGCAGCTACAGTGAGCTCAGAATGCGCTCACGACGGGGAGGCACCTATACGTCCTACAGGTTCGATCTCACCCTCACCGACGGCTCGAAGCACACAACTCACTTGAGCAGCGCCTACGACGCGACCGGCGTCTACAGCACCCTCTACACAGCATGTGCTGACAAGAAGGGGACCTCGTCTCTGACGCTCGAGGTCTATCGCCACAGCTGGATCATCGTCGACGCGCGGGTTGAGTAGGATGATATGCATTCTCACCGACGAGGTGGGGCACCCGCCCAGCCCGAGCCTCGTCAGCTGCCAAACGTGTCAGGAAGACCATGAGCAACCAGAATCCTCTCTCACCCTTCGACCCTTCCTCCGACCTGCCTGAGGCGGGCCAGTCGCCGTGGCCTCAGGGGCGATACGGCGACCCCGGCTACGGCACTACGCAATACGGTGTTCCAGGCTACGGGACCTCACAGTACGGCGATCCCGGCTACGGCACCACGCAGTACGGCGATCCCGGCTACGGCACCACGCAGTACGGCACTCCCGGCTACGGCACCGATCCCGCCGCCGTGTCCTATCAGCAGGTCTCACCCACGCCCGTGGGCAATCCCCGGCAGCGCAGACGAAGCCTCAAGTTCATCATCGTCATGCTGGCCATCATCCTCCTGGGCTGCGCCGCCTATGTTCTCCGCGACCTCTTCGAGTACGGGACGCCACTCCTCATGTTGAGGCTCGCCGAGAGCGCGGCGGGGCTTGTCTTGGCGCTGTCCTGTTTTCCTTTTGGTTCCATTCTTCGACGCCAAGCAGAGCCAGCGTATCCATCGAGCAGCACCCCTCAGCAGCCGCGCGACATGAGCGGCCCCCTCTACTACGGCATGGTGGGCCTCCTCATCGCGGGTGTGTCGCTCTACTTCGGTCTGCCCGCCGCCATGGATCTCGCGGATGGCCCTACGCCCAGGACCGTCACATCGTGCATGTATTTCCAGTACAACGCCCCCCGATCCATGTTCTCTTACTCATCGGTCTACAGGGACAACTTTTCGATCAACTTCGAAGGCGGGCTCACGCATACGACGACGTTCATCTCAGAGAACATCGACGACATCAGGACGCGTGGGGACCTGGCGACGGATCTGTACAACGCCTGCGAGCACCGCGAGCGCAGCCAAACGATGACGGTGTCCTACTACCCGCGCACGTGGATTCTGACAGACGTGCAGCTCAGCGGCTCGTGAGGATCCCCGAGATGAAGCACGCGCTGTAGTCGAGGGCGGCCTCGGCCTCAGGAATGGTGGGAACGCCGAGGACATACACGTGGAAGCCATCCAGCTCCACCCGCAAACGCACGTCGACGCCGGCGCGCGCCACCTTGCGGGCAAACCCGATCGCATCGAGGCCCAAGACGCCCACGTCGCATGGGTGAGACATGGGTGCTCATCGAGGCCGCGAGCGGTACTGTGAAGACTGACGAGCAAGTCGGTGCCTGGTCGCAACCGCACACCGGGATTCTCCCGGAACCTCACCCGATCCTGAGGAGAGGCCCTAGGCTCGTCGTCATGCACCCATCCGACAGGTAGCAGCCATGAGTGATCAATACCCTTATCTCTCCCCCTACGATCCATCCACTGACGGCAGTCAACCCGCCAACCAGCCGCAGGTGCCGCAGCCGCAAGCGGGCGACACGCAGCCTTCCTTGCCGCCGCTGTCGTACCAGGGCTGGGAATACCAGGGGTCCCCATACGGGCAGGCGTATGCCGCGTCGTCCGACGCCGACGAGGCCTCTCAGAGTGTTCCTTCCCCCACCGATCCTTCCGGCGAGGACACAGCGCCGAAGAAGCACACGGGGTGGTGGCTTCTCCTCACGCTCGTGGGACTCCTCGTCGGCATGGTCTTCTATTTCTTCGGCGAGATGTTCAATTTTGGTACGGAACGGATCGTCTGGACCCTCATCAAGTGCGCCGTCGCACTTGTCTTCGCCCTCGCCACGATCCCCCTCTATGCTGGTGCACGGCGCAATGCCCTCATAGCGAGCGCACAGGGCGACGAGAACCTGGCACAAACACGGCAGCTCGGCAAGGTCATGGCACCCCTCTTAGGCCTCGGGCTGTGCTTATACGCCCTGTCGAACGGCATTCCCGCCGCTCTCGACGTCGCCGACGGACCACACACTGTCACGGTCACGTCATGCAGCTTCGACCAGTACAAGACGAGTCGGTCGCGCTACCGCGGCGGCACCTCGACCGTGTATAAGAACCAGTTCATCATGACATTTGAGGATGGCTCGACCCACACGCAGACCGTCGAGACGGACAGCAAGGATGAGATTGCGAGGCAAGGGGACGTGACTGCCGTCCTCTACGAGGCCTGCGCCCTACGCTCCGGCAACGCATCCATGACCATCGGTTACTACACGCATTCGAGGGTCGTCGCGAGCGCGAAGATCAACAACTAATCCGTCGCCCCACACACCCGGCATGCCCGCGCACGCGCCCCGGCCTCGTCCCAACCACTGCGACCCGAAAGGGAACCCATGTCACGCAACCCCGCTTCCTCTCCTCGTCGGGCGTCCTCACCCGCGCAAGGATCGACAGGCGCAGGCGTCCTCAAGAAGATCGCCACCGCCATCGGGGTCATTCTCATGGCTCTGGTCATTGCTGCCATCGCCCTCTTCTGGTTCATCGGAGATCACACAGATTTCGGCCGCGATCGCGTCGTGTGGAAAGTGCAGGCCTGCGGCGGTGGGCTCGTCCTCGTCGCCGGGCTCCTCATCGCGTGCGCGTTCGCGTACCTCGGTGTTCGGCGCGCCAAGCGCGACATCGATATTGAGAAGTACAACCAGCGTTCCTTCGCCATCGTCGTCCTGTGCGTGACCGCGTTGTTCGTGGGGTTCCAGTCGATCAGCCGCGGCCTTCCCGCCTTCCGCGACCTGAAGGAGGGCACCACCACCGTCACTGTCACCTCGTGCAGCTTCGAGCAGACGCCACGGTCACGCAACTGGACGAGCGCTAATCACAGTCCCGATAACGGATGGGACAACGACTTCACGATGACCCTCGCTGATGGCACCAAGCGCGCCACGGTCATCAAAACAGACAATGCTGACGACATCGCCTCGCGCGGCGGTCTCACGGGTGTTCTCTACGAGGCCTGCGCTCGGCGCTCCGGGTCCGCCTCCATGACCATGGAGGTCTACCCCCACACGTGGTCCATCGTCGAGGCACGCATCGACTGAGGCTACCCGCAACTGTCGTCCTCAATCGACGAGGCCGTGAAACAGCGCGTGAAACGGGCGGGACTACGCCTGGGTGAGGATCCCCGAGATGAAGCGCGCGCTGTGGTCGAGGGCGGCCTCGGCCTCGGGAATGGTGGGAACGCCCAGGACATACACGTGGAAGCCATCCGGCTCCACCCGCAAACGCACGTCGACGCCGGCGCGAGCGGCCTTACGCGCAAAATCGATCACGTCGGGGCCCACGATGTCCGCGTCTCCCTGGAAGATGCGCATCGGCGGCAGTCCCGCCGGGTCACCATACAGGGGGCTGACACACCAGTCGGTCGGATCCAGGTCGCCCGCCCACGCGCGGCCCGCCCACGCCAGGCCGGGGACACGCAGGATCTTGTCGCGGAGCTGCACCTTCTCGATCTCGGGGTTCGTCATGGTCACATCCACCCACGGCGCGTACAGGACGAGGCCGTCCACCTGACGTTTGTCCGCGTCGCGTCGCTGCATGGCGAGGGACAGCGCCAGGCCTCCACCCGCCGAGTCGCCGAAGATAACGACGCGGCCGAACTCAGCCTGGGCCTCGTCGACGATGGGCTGGACGAAGTCGAAAGCTTCGGTCGCGGTGTGCTTGGGGGCGAGCGGGTAGTCGGGAATGATGACGGGCAGGCCCGTGCGGTCGATAAGGCCCTCGACGATGCCCCACTGGCCCACGACCATCGGGTACACGTACGCTCCGCCATGCAGATAGATGAGTGCACCGCCCGAACGCAGGCCCCGCTTCGGAAACACGCGGGTAACGCCATTTTCGCTCGTCGCGGTGAAACGCGCACGCATGCGTCGAGGCATCGGATGCGGCTTCGGGGCGTGGAGCGCCATCTGCTCAGTTGCCGTCTCGCTGTGGAGCAACGGAGGCACAAGACCCATACAGAAGTGAACAACGCGCATCTGGAGGGACATGGGGCCTCTTTCGTATCGACGAATCAGTCTGTGCGCGCCGGGACGCACCCGCGCGCCAACATGTACCAGGATACGCTGCGAGGGAGGTTTCCTGCCTCTCGCACAGGCTCGTCGTTGCTCCACAGGGCACGAGTCCAACGTCAGCCGCAGGGGCACTCACTATCATCCGCGCCGAAGCCAAGGCGTCTGTGTTTCCCACAGGAGTACGAGACCCTGTTGTCTCAGGATCGCCACGAGTACATCGGCCGATATCTGGTTCCTCGTCCAGGTGTCTCGCGCGCGTATTCGGCTCACTGGAAATAGTTGCGTTGGCTTATGGATAGGAAACGTCGTTCTGGATAGGAACTACTCATCTGGATAAGAAAATAAGCTATCCAGAACGCAATAACCTATCCCGATTTCCGTTTCCTATCCAGATGGTGTGCGGGGCTTCTCCTCGTTGATCTCTATGGGATGCTCCTCACGCCAACAGCGTGCAATCAGATGTCAGCCCCCTCATACACCCCATCGCTAACAGCTCTCCGCACGCGAGTCCAGCCACCCATCCTGACAGACGACTCCCAACACCTCACTCCTTGCCGTTATGCACAGGGGTAAATCAAGAGAGCCGGTTATCCACAGGCCCTCCTTTTCGACTACGCCCAACTCGAGGCTCTGTTCGAAGCTAGATGCATGAACCAGGTACCTGTTGTCGTCACCGATATCTTCCAGACGCCAAAGAGCCAAGCGTATTCGCCCGTCACCGTGCGCATCATGCGCGGCATTGCAGCTGCTCTCCCACTCCATCCAGACAAGTCAACTCCATGGGAAATATGGAACGCAGTTGCCCTCGCCCGAATCCACGTAGTGAGTGCATCCCTGCAGCACCAAGCACTGTACGTAGGACGTAGTTGCCTTCTACTCAACGGAATTCAGGGATGGTCCGCGAATCCAAAGATAACCATCTACAGGCCGACAAGACGATCTACTTCCCGACTTCCAGCGTGTTCGATCGGCTCAACGACAGTACCCGAAACATGTGTCACCTGTTCCACCATCCCCCCGCTCTCCGAGGAACGCAGACGCACTAACGGATTGGAAACGGAACACCCGTACGATGCACTCATCCGTTGCGTTCAGCAAGAGGAGCCATTGGAGGCTTTCGTCCTCGGATGCATGGCACTGCATCAGTGGAGCAACTTTTCAATGTTTGAGCAGATGGAATCACGTGAACGGGCAGAAGAAATCCGCGTAGCGCTCCTCAAGCGCCTCGAACATTCCCCCACAAAACGAGGACTACGCCGAGCACGTGCCATTCTTCACGCGATTGATCCTGGATGCGAAAATCCTGCTGAAGCAGCCTTGCTTTGGCTTGTGCGCTCGATCAGCCCATTCCCGTCACTGACTCAAGTACATATCGAGGTCCGGGGTCGTCACTATTACGCAGATATTGTCATCGCAGATCTTCGAATCATCATTGAATTTGACGGCATCGGAAAACTAGGCGACAACCAATCCGATCTTGCGCGTGCAAAACGGGAGTGGATCCGCAGGGATGAGGATCTTCGCGATGCAGGGTGGAACATTGTTCGTGTCAGCTGGCCGGACTACAACGACTGGGAGGGTCTACGGTTGAGGCTCATGAGAGCGCTAGGGCGTACGAGCTCATCACTCGATCATCGCCTTCTATGGAGCCCTCCCACCGAGCGTTGTGATGGTCGAAATAGACGTTTCCGGATCGGACGCACCCCACAAGGAGTTCATGTTCTGGATAGGAAACAGCGTACTGGATAGGTTATCGCGTTCTGGATAGCTTAATAACCTATCCAGATGAGTAGTTCCTATCCAGAACAGCGTTTCCTATCCAGAACGAGGGCCGGTGGATTGACACCACCCATAGATGGGTTGCTCACGCTACCACGCGCGCTCTCGGCGTCAGCCCAGTACACGGACAACCTGTTCGCATGAGCGGGCGCGCTTACGATCGGCGGCGGATGAGCCCGCCGCACGTCGCTTTCCGTCGCACAGGGGACGCAAACCAAGCTGCGCGCACCCCGCATGCCACGCGTGCCTCGCGAAACCGCACCTGGCTCCCGCCGGTGACGCAAACAAAACGCATACACGACGCGCATACAAAACGCGCCCGGACCAACCGGTCCGGGCGCGCAACGTATTCGGCTCAGGCGTTAGGACGCTTGCCGTGGTTCGCGCCGTGCTTACGACGATCGCGACGCTTACGACCCCGCTTCGACATGTCATTCTCCTTGGGTTTGTTGTCTAGACTGAAGCATTTTTGCACACATTGGCCCAAACCACCAAGGCACAGGCCGTTTGCGGCGACGAAGGTCACCGAAAAACGGACAGTAACCCCGGCCTCGTCAGCCTGCGTCACGCCACGCGGTCGCGCGTTACCGCAGGGCGCTTAGCGCCAGGTGACGGACACGCTGGTGATCGAGGCGACGACGCGGGCGCGCAGCGCATCCGAGGCCTGTTCGGTCTCGTAGCAGCCGCGCATGAGGGCGCGCACGTGCCGCTCGGCGTCCAGGGCGTCGGTGCAGTGCGCGCAGGTGGCGACGTGCTTGATCATCAGGGCGCGGGCGCGGGCATCGGGCCCGGGTACGGATCCGGCATCGATGAGGCCGCTGCGGCGGTCGCACTCCTCGCAGTCGATCAGTTCGTACAGGGCGTCCTGGACGTCCTGGCAGGTGATGTGCGTGGTCACTTGGCTCCTCCGATCCCGTATTCCGCGGCGACGTCGGCCAGCGCGGAGCGCAGGTTCTTGCGCGCCCGGTTCAGTCGGCTCATGACGGTCCCCATGGGAACTCCTAGTTCTTCGGCAATTTCCTTGTAGCTCATACCCTCAACGTCAGCCATGAGGACAACCATCCGGTGTTCCTCTGAGAGCGAATCGAGGGCGTCGCGCAGCTGCGAGGAGGGAAGCGCCTCGAGGGCCTCGACTTCCGCGGACTTGAGGCCCACCTCCGAGTGGGAGGCGGCATCGGCCAGCTGCCAGTCCTCGACGGTGTCGCTGGAGGCGCGCTTGGGCGAGCGCTGCGCCTTGCGGTAGCTGGTGATGTACGTGTTGGTGAGGATCCGGTACAGCCAGGCCTTGATGTTGGTGCCGGGCTGATACTGGTGGAACTTCTGGTAGGCCTTCAGGTAAGTCTCCTGAACCAGGTCCTCCGCGTCGGCGCGATTGCGGGTCATACCCAGGGCCGCGCCGAAGAGTTGGTTCATCAGGGGCATCGCTTCGTCCATGAAGCGTGCCTCGAGCGCAGCGCCGTCCGGCGCGGACGAGGCCGGGGCAGGCTCGGGTGCCTGTGGCGTCGGTGAGGGGGTTGTCGTATCCATCGCGTCCCAGCGTAGTCGCACGGGCATGCGGCGCGACTGGGAGTGGGCAATGGGTGGTCATACTGAGGGCAACGCCTCACGCCCCTCTTTATTCCACAACCTCCATCAACTGTGCGTTGCACCACTTTCGTCCCGTTGTTTGGGAGTAGCCGGGCCATTCGGCTTCCCCCGGGGGCAAAGGTGTCGAACAATAGGGGTATGAATCTGCTGCGCGTTGTTGCCCGTCCCCTGCTCGCCGCCCCATTCATCGCCGATGGGGTTGATGCCCTCATGCATCCGCGTTTCCACGTGGAGCGCGCCGCGGGTGTTCGTCCCTTCATCGACAAGGCGACCGGCGCGGTCGGCCTGGAGCCTCTGACGGATCAGCAGCTGGCAGTTGCCACCCGAGTGACGGGAGCGGTGACGGTTGTCGCCGGTCTGCGCTTTGCGCTGGGCCGTAAGCCCCGCGTGGCCGCACTGACCCTGGCCGCGATTGGCGCGCCCATGGCCCTCGTGAATGCTCCCCTACCGGGAACGACGCGAGGCCTGTCCAAGGAGCAGATCAAGCGCCGTCGCTACCGCACGCTGAATAAGGCGGGCCTGGCCGCAGGCGTCCTCCTCGCGTCGACGGACCGCGTCGGTCAGCCCTCAGCCCTCGTCGCCCACGCGATGCGCCGCGATCAGCGCCGCGCGATCGCCGCGGCCGAGGCCGCCGTCGTGGAGCGCCTGAGCGGCACCGCTTCGTGAGCGCGCCCTGGCCCGCTCCCCTGGCCACCTCCCCCGTGGATGCCACGGTCGAGGTGCCGGGCTCGAAGTCGATCACTGCGCGTGCCCTGTACCTGGCGGCCGTCGCCGATTCTCCCTCCGTCATTCGTGGTGCCCTGGACGCACGCGACACTCGCCTGTTCGCGGCTGCCCTGGAGGCGATGGGCGCGCGCGTCGAGGACGAGGGCGCGGGCACGCTGCGCGTCACTCCGATGGAGCTTCCGCCGCGCGGCGGTCGCATCGAGTGCGGCCTGGCCGGCACCGTCATGCGTTTCCTGCCTCCCCTGGCTGCACTGTCCCCCGAGGAGACGCTCTTCGACGGGGATGAGCAGGCTTACGCGCGCCCGCTCGGTCCCCTTCTGGACGCCCTGGTACGCATGGGTGCGACCGTCACGTATCACGGCGAGCGAGGGCACCTGCCCTTCACGATCCAGGGCCCGATCCACACGCCGCTGGGCGCGCAGGCCTGGGTGGACTCCTCGTCCTCTTCGCAGTTCCTCTCCGCGTTGCTGCTCGTCTCTCCCCTGGTCGGCGACCCCCTCTTCGTGTCTGCGCCAGGCACAGTCCCGTCGATGCCGCACGTGGAGATGACGCTGGCGTCCCTGGCGAGCGCGGGCGTCGACCTGGAGGTCGTGGACGAGGGCCGCGCGAACCTGTCCACCTGGCACATCTTCCCGTCGCGTCCGCGAGGCGGCGACATCACCGTCGAGCCGGATCTGTCCAACGCAGGTCCCTTCCTGGCCGCCGCAATGGTGACGGGCGGGCGCGTGCGCATCCCGGCGTGGCCAGGGGCAACGACCCAGGCGGGCGACGCCTGGCGCGCGCTGCTGGGCCACATGGGCGCGACCATCACCCTGGACGAGGAGGGCCTGACCCTGAGCGGTCCGGGCGCCGGCAACTACCCGGGTATCAAGGCCACGATGGCCGAGGTCGGCGAGCTGACCCCCACCCTGGCCGCGATCTGCGCCTACGCTTCGACTCCCTCGCACCTGAGCGGCATCGCGCACCTGCGCGGACACGAGACGGACCGCCTAGCGGCACTGGTCGCCGAGATCAACCGCGCGGGCGGGCAGGCCGAAGAGACCGAGGACGGCATGATCATTACGCCGCGTCCACTCCACGCCGCGCGGATCCGCTCCTACGCAGATCACCGAATGGCAACCTTCGGCGCGATCCTGGGCCTGGTGACGCCCGGCATCACGGTCGACGACATCGCCTGCACGTCCAAGACGCTACCGACCTTCGAGGCCATGTGGGCCTCGCTCGTGAGCGCTCACGGTCAGGGAAGCACCCAGGCTGCCCCGGCCTCGTCGATGGAGGAGGCGAAGTGATGGCGCGACGCGACACCGGAACCGACGATCCGCGCGTGCGCGTGCGCGCCGGCAAGGGTTCGCGCCCGCGCACGAAGGACCGGCCGGACTGGTCCTCGAAGCCGCTGGGGCGCGTCATCGGCATCGACCGCGGCCGCTATCAGGTGAGCCTGGAGGCTGATGGCACCCGCGTTGTCGCCGTGCGTGCCCGCGAGCTGGGGCGCGGCTCCGTCATCATGGGCGACCGCGTGCGCCTGACCGGCGACCTGTCCGGGCGCCCCGACACGCTCGCGCGCATCGTCGCCGTCGAGGAACGATCCTCCGTGCTGCGCCGTTCCCTCGAGGACGCGCCGGATCAGCGCGGCGAGAAGGCGATCGTCGCGAACGCGGACATGATGTGTATCGTCGTGGCGCTGGCGGATCCGCCGCCGCGCACCGGCATGATCGACCGCTGCCTGGTCGCCGCCTTCGAGGCGGGCTTGGACCCAGTCCTCGTGCTGACGAAGGCGGACCTGGCCAGCGCGGACGAGCTGATCGCCGCCTACGAGGACTTCGACGTGCGCGTCGTGCTCACGAGTGCCGAGGCCGGCCAGGCCGATCCGGGCGTCGCCGAGCTGCGGGACCTGCTGGCCGGCCACTGGTCGGTGCTGGTGGGGCATTCGGGGGTCGGAAAGTCCACGCTCATCAACCTGCTCGTGCCGGGCGCGGGCCGCGCGACGGGGCACGTCAACGAGGTGACGGGACGCGGGCGCCACACCTCCACATCCTCGGAGGCCTTCGAGCTGGACGAGGGCGGCTGGATCGTCGATACGCCCGGCGTGCGATCCTTTGGCCTGGGGCACGTGAGCGTCGCCGACGTGCTCGGTGTCTTCCCGGACGTCGCGGAGGCGGCCGCCTGGTGCCTGCCGCTGTGCTCGCACGGCGAGGAAGAGCCCTCGTGCGCGCTTGACAGTTACGCGCGCGCCACCGGTCCCTTCGCCCTCGACGAGGCCGGGGATGAGGACGCGGATCGGGTGCGCTCTGAGCGCGCTTCCCGTGTGGCATCGGTGCGCAGGCTCCTCGAGGCCGTGGCGACGGCGGAGGCCGCCAGCAAGGCGGCTCGGTAAGCAAAAATGTGTGCCGAAAGGCCTTGACAGCGCTCCCCCTGCGTGGACAATGAGGGTATAGCGATGGTCGCTATCTCTGGTTCACAAGGTCGTGATCGCTATGTCCACCATTGAGTCTCTCTTTATCGGCAACACTGCGGGGCTTTCGCGGGTCGACAAGGTCCTCCGCTACTTCTTCTTCGCGCTGTTGATCGGCACGATCGTCTATTCGATTGGCGGCACCTTCTTTGGTAGGGACAACCGCCTGCATGACTACGGGCTCGCCGACGCTGCGTTGCTCCTCGCTGTCTGCATCCCTGGCTATTCGCGTCACATTCCTGGCGCACACCGGGCACTTCGGGCCTGCGAGTGGGTGGTGATGGCTTGTTCCCTCGTAAGTACCGCCGCTGTCATCGTCGGTGACGTCACGGACCACGGAGTCCGCCCCGACCCCTACAACATGCCATGGAACGTCGCCATGGGCGCGGGGCTTGTGGCCTTCTGCTTCTTTACTATTCTCCTGGTCTCCAGGGAGCGGGCGCGCCGACGCGGGCTGATTCCCCCGTCCCGCTAGACACGCAGACAGGCTCCCGCGGCGAGAGTCCGCGGTGAGGGTGCCCCTCGCCCACTAGCTGGCGAGGGGTACCTGCCTCGCGCCGCGTCCCGCTAGAGTGGTGGGCATGTCGAATCCCGAAAACTCTTCGCCGGAGCGCCCCGAAATCGAGCAAATAATCCGCGCTGTCTTCATTGTTGCTCTCATCGCCATCCTGTGTCTCATGCTGTACTCAATGACCGAACTTGGCTATTTGAGGACTTCGTCTTTCACCTTGGGCGTCTGCGCAACCACCTTTGGCATGCAGCTGCCGGGAGCAGCACGCCGCATCTTTTGGACAACTCCGGCTTATTTCGTCGTCGAGCGTATCGGCCTCGTCTGTGCGGGCCTGTGCGTCGTCACCTCGATGGTGAGTGCCTTAGTACCCCTGCCAGACAACATGACGGCCTACCGCCACTCGATGCTGACGACCTGTGTCCTAGCCGTCGTTACCATGGTGATCTTCTTCTACCTACGCCGCAAGGCTCGCTAACTGCACCGCGCAGCGCGACCTCGCCCGCCGGGCGGCACTCAGCGCTGGAAGCGGCGCACGAAGTTGCGCAGGACGAGGCGCGAGGGATCCGTGTCCACGGTCGCGACCTGGGCACGGATCGCCTCAGCTTTCTCCACCGGGTAGTAGCGGCCCGCGTACTGGTCGATGCGTACGTTGACGCCCTCGAGGTCCATTTCGGGGTGGAACTGGGTTGCCCACGCGGCCTCGCCCACGCGCACCATCTGGATCGGAGTGTCGTCGCCGGCCAGGAGGACCTGCATGCCGGGGGCCAGCTCGCGCACAGCTTCGTGGTGGCCGACGTAGGAGTGGAAGCGGTCGGGCGTGCCCTCCAGGAGCGGGTCCTCGCGCCCCGCGTCGGTCTTCGTCAGCGCGATGCCACTGATTTCCTCGCCGTGGTGGGTGTCGATGACGCCACCCAGGTGCAAGGTGAGGGTCCCCAGCCCGTAGCACAGTCCCAGGATCGGGAAGGATTCGCCGAGCGCCCGGTCGTAGAAGGAGCGCAGCCATGCCTCGGCGCGGACCTGGCGTTCTTCCTTCAGGTGGTCGTCGGCGTTCGCGTCCCACGGGGACCCGCACACGAAGGCACCCGAGTACTCGGACAGGTCGAGGTCGGGCAGCTCCCTTTCCATGCGCACCTGGCGGACCTCGTCGGGGGTGAGTCCCGAGAAACGAGGCAGGTCGGCGCACTCGGCGGCCAGGACGGGGCCGTCGTCGCGCGAGGTCAGCATGAGGAAGGGCTTGGTCATGCCCACCATGCTATCGACTACCTGCGCACATGCAGAAGGTGTCCGCCTTCCAAGCGTGTGTGACGGACGCAGATGTGGGCGCCCTCTGCCACACTGGGAGCATGTTGATTCTGCACACCTCCGACTGGCACCTGGGGCGCACGCTGCACGGCGCGTCCCTGGGCGACAGTGCGGACGCGTTCATCGAGTGGTTGGTGGCCCTGGTGCGTGAGCGCGGCGTGGACGCCGTGCTCATCTCGGGCGACGTGTTCGACCGCGCGGTCCCGCCCGTCGACGCGCTCGCGCGGATGCGGCGCGCCCTGCGCGAGCTGACGGAGATCACAACGGTCATCCTGACGTCGGGAAACCACGATGGAGCCGCACGCCTGGGGCTTTTCGCTGACATGCTCACCCCCTCGCTGCACGTGGTGACGGACCCCGAGGCGATCGGCACGCCCGTCGAGGCCGCCGGCGCGCTCATCTACCCGATGCCCTACCTGGAGCCCGACCTCGTGCGCCAGTCTCTGTCGGACCTGGAGCCCAGCGGCGAAGCCGAATTGCCTGCTCCCCTGCCCCGCTCCCACCAGGCGGTTCTGGCGGCTGCGCTGCGCCGGGTGCGCGCGGACCTGGAGGCCAGGCGCGGCGCGGGCGACGAGCGCCCGGCCATCGCGATGCCGCACGCATTCGTGACGGGTGCCCAGGCCTCGGACTCCGAGCGCGACATCCAGGTGGGCGGCGTGCCCTCCGTATCGGCGGACCTGTTCGACACGCTCGGGGGTGAGGAGCCGCTGGCCCACGGCCTGGACTACGTGGCAGCCGGGCATCTACACCGCCCGCAGGACATCTCGGGGGCCTCGGTGCCGATCCGCTACGCGGGATCCCCCATCGCGTATTCCTTCTCCGAGGCCGGGGCCACCAAGTCGATCACCCTCGTGACCACGGACTCCACCTCGGTGACCGACATCGAGGTGGTGCCCATCCCGACGCTGCGGGGCATCGCGGTGCTCGAGGGGACCATGGATGAGCTGCTCGCGGATCCCGACGAGGCCACCACGGCCTCGTACGTGTCGATCACGGTCACGGACGACGCGCGCCCCGAGCGCATGGTTCCGCGCATCCGCGAGGTCTACCCGCACGCCCTCGTCGTCGTTCACCGGCCCTCCCAGGCCCCCTCGCTGGCTCCTGCGATGGCCGTGCGCGCGTCCCGCGATCCGCGCGAGGTCACGGAGGAGTTTTACGAGGCCGTGGGTGGGCGGGCGCTGAGCGCTCAGGAGCGCGAGCTCGCCCAGGATGTGTGGGCGGGGCTTCGAGGAAAGGACATGCAGTGAAGATTCGGTGGCTGCGCATTGTGGGCATCGGCCCCTTTGCGGGCGAGCACACGGTCGACTTTTCGGCCTTCGAGGACTCGGGCCTGTTCCTCCTGGACGGGCCGACGGGCGCGGGAAAGTCCACGCTCATCGACGCGATCACCTTCGCCCTGTACGGGGACGTGGCGCGCACGAAGGACGCGTCGAAGGACCGCCTGCGTTCCAACCACATTTCGGATTCGGATCCCTCGGAGGCGGACCTGGTGTTCGAGGTGGCGACGGGCATCTACCGGGTGACCCGCACCCCCGCGTACACGCCGGCGGGCAAGAAGTCGCAGCGCAATTCGAAGTCGACGCTCACTCGCGTCGTGGAGGATCCGGACGCTCCGGACGGGTGGCGCACGGTGGAGCCGATTGCGTCGGGTCCGCGCGACGTGGGCTCCGAGATTCCGGCAATCGTGGGCCTGGACAAGGATCAGTTCCTGCAGACAATCGTGCTCCCGCAGGGCAAGTTCTCTCAGTTCCTCAACGCCACGTCGGATGCTCGCGAGCAGATCCTGCGCGACATTTTTGACACGCAGATCTACGTGGACTTCACGAAGGCTCTCGTCGATGCGGCCGCCTCGTCGAAGCGCGGCATCGAAGAGCGGCGCGTGGCTGCCATCGGCGCCTTCGAGCGCGTGCGGTCACTGAATGACGCCCTGAGCGAGGACGCGCACTCGGATGCACCAGGCGCGGAAGATCGCGCAGATGCGGCCGAGGAGGACGCTCAGCTGGATGCGGGCGCGGAGGATTCCAGCGCCGTGACTCAGTGGGCGCAGCAGGCCTGTGATCGTGCTCGAGAGGCACACGCACAGACCCTGCGCGTCGCCGAGGTGGCCACGACAGCAGCTCGCGAGGCCTCCCGCGCCCTGTCCGAGGGGCGTGCCCTGACTGAGGCTCAGGCGGAGCACGCGCGCGTCAGCGCAACGCTCGCCGAGCTTGCTGCATCGGAGGATTCGATCGCATCGGACCGTCAGCGCGCGGGTCAGGCCCGCCGGGCGCTGGCCGTGGCTCCCCTCGACGCGGCCGTGGCCGAGGCCTCGGCTCGGCTGGAGGCCGCAGGAGACCAGGTCGCCGCCCTGTCCCCGGTTCTGGGAGACGACAATTCCATCGATCCTGCATCCTTGACCCCCGAGGCCGTGGCCGCTCTCGGCGAGCGGGCGCAGGACCTGCGCGACGAGGCGACGCGCACACGCGGCTCTCTCGAAGAGGCCCTGGCCGTCGAGCGCTCGCTGCCCGAGGACCGCACTCAGATCGAGTCGCTGCGCTCGCGCCACGATCAGGCGTTGGCGCGCGTCGCGTCCATCGAGGCCGAGCGCGAGGAGTTGCCCCTGCGCATCGAGCAGGCCACCGAGGCCCTGCGCCTCATGCGGGCAGACGCCGACACCCTGCCCGAGGCCGCGTCCGCGCTGCGTGCCATCAATGAGCGCCTCGACGCCTCCATGCAGGCGGACCTGCTGCGCTCGGCCCTCCTCGGAGCATCGGACGAGCTGCGCGAGGCCACGGTCGCCGCGAAGCTCGCGAACGCCGCGGCTGCGGACGGCCACGACCTGTGGATCGCACAGAGCGCATCGGCCCTCGCACTCGAGCTCAAGGAGGACACGCCGTGTCCCGTGTGTGGCTCCGCTGAGCACCCGAATCCGGCACCAGCTACGGACGGGGAGATCACGCGCGAGCAGGTCGCCGAGTTGGACCGGGCGCGAGACCGCGCGGAGGCCGCGCTGCGGGATGCGCAGGCGCGCCACCAGGACCTCGTACGCCGTATCGCCCAGCTCAACGAGGTGGCCGGCGCCCCCACGCCGACTCTCGAGACCGAGCGGGATCGGGCCGCCGAGCTTGTTGCGAAGCTCGAGGCTCTCAGCCCGCAGATCATAGAGATTGAGGCGGCCCTCGCGCAGGAGCGCACGCGCCTCGACGGATTGACGGATGCCCTCGCGAGTGCCCGCGAGGCCGCCGCGTCCCTCGTCTCTACCCTCGAGGAGCGTGAATCCGCTCTGGCTGCGGCTGCGGCTCGCGTGGAGGCTGAGCGCGCCGACTTCGCCTCCCTCGATGAGCGCGCGGCGCACCTGGATGAGCGCGCACACCGGGCGGCGGCGCTGGCCGGGGCATGCGCCGATTGGGACATTGCCCGCGCCGCGCTCGCGCAGGCACAGCGTTCCCTTGCGGATGCACTGACAGAACAGGGCCTTCAGGCCGACTCCTGGCGTTCCCTCCTGCTTCCTCTCCCCCAGGTCGAGGCTCTCGAGGCGCGCGTGGCCGCGCACGAGAAGGCGCTCTTCGCGGCACACGAAGCTCTTGCTTCGGAGCGCCTGACCCGCGCGGCAGCAGCGTCCGCACCGGACCTTGAGGCTCTCACCGAGGCCGCCCGCAAGGCCGAGGAGGACGCCACTTTGGCGGCCCGGGCTTCGGGCATCCTCGAGCAGCACTGCGCGCAGCTGGACACCGCCCGAGCTTCCCTCGAGCAGGCATTGGAGGCGCTCGCCCGAGCCCGAGAGCAGGCCGGCCCCATCCGCCGCCTGGCTGACATCGCCGCTGCGTCGGGACCGGAGAACCTCGCGTCCACTCCCCTGTCGGCATGGGTGCTTATCGCGCGCCTGGAAGAGGTGCTGGCGGCTGCGAACCCACGCCTGGCGGCGATCTCGTCGGGACGCTACGAGCTCGTGTCCGTCCCCGACGACGGCACCGCCTCGCGAAAGTCCGGCCTAGGCCTGGCGATCATCGATCACGACACGGATGCTCTGCGCAGCCCGCGCACGCTGTCGGGCGGGGAAACGTTCTACACGTCCCTCGCGCTGGCGCTTGGCCTCGCGGACGTCGTCTCAGCCGAGGCCGGTGGCATCGAACTGCGCACGATGTTCATCGACGAGGGCTTCGGATCGCTGGATTCGCACACGCTGAGCCTGGTGATGGCGCAGCTCCAGGCACTGCGCTGCGCGGGCCGAACGGTCGGCGTCATCTCGCACGTCGAGGAGATGGCGACCCAGATCGCGGACCAGATCCAGGTGCGGCCTCTGCCGGAGGGCGGATCGACCCTCAGCGTGCGCGCGTAGGTATCAGCCCTGGTGCAGGGCCAGGACGTCGGGGCGCTCGGAGCGGTCGAACCAGGCCAGGGAGGATTCCCACAGGGCGGCCACGGCCTCGTCGGCGTCCTCCTGCGTGTCAGCGCTCAGGACGGCCTGCACCGCGGGTGAGGCGTCGGGCAGGTCCGCGAGGATAGCGGCCACGTCCGACCAGGTGTATTCGAAGGCCGGGGCCTCGAAGATGCGGGGTTCGATCTGCTCGCCGGGGGTCAGCGTCGTCGAGGTGGGGGTGTCGACGGCCAGGACGACGCGAGCGGCGCCCGCGCTCTCCGTCTCGCGTGCCAGTTCGAGGGATGACAGCGCCGCCTCGGTGATGGCGTCGTCCTCGAGGACCTCGACGTCCTCGCCACTCATGCCGGCCTCGGGCACGCACAGGACGCCGCTGCGCACGGGCGGCAGCGGGACGGACAGGTCAGACAGGACGGCGGGAACGTAGACGCGCATGGTCACAGTGTAGGCACCCACTGCTCGACAATCGCCTGCAACGCGTCGGAGGCATCGCAACGTGCACCGTTTTCTCCCAGAGCCTTGCCTCGCAGGGATGCCCGCCCAACGCCCTCATCTTCGGGAACGACGTGGAAAATGCAGTCGGGCATGAAGGCGCCGATCGCCGCCTGCAAGGAGGGCACGGGGTGCGGGCCGATAGCCGCGGTGCTGACGCGGTTGACGATCACCTCGACCGGAATGTCACGCTCTTGCTCCTCCCACCATTGCGCCAGGGAGGAGAGCCGGTTGATGCCGACAATGTCTCCGCGGGCGACGATGACGAGCCGATCGGCACGCTTGAGCACCCCGAGTGCGGCATCGTCACGGCTGGCACCACGCGAGGCCTTTTCCAGCGAGGTCGACGCAATATCGATGACCGAGTAGCGGGCACTCAGACGGAGGGCCCCGACAATGGATTCGATGCCGGGTTTGCTCACTTCGCGCCAGCGGTGCGGCGTCACGAGGCCCGTGATGACGTGCAGGTTCTCGGAGCGCATGACGGCTGCCCCGAGCGTGTCCGCTGGCGTGATAGGACCACGCGAGGCCGTCCGCGCCAAGGTGGACAGACCCGACGCATGGACGGGGAGACCCAGCAGGTGCGCGATCGTCGGGTTGGCGGTATCCGCATCGACGAGGAGGGTGGAAGCGTGGGCGGACAGCGCGCTCGCGATACCGACGGCGAGGGTCGTGCGCCCGGGCGCTCCGGATGTCCCCCAGACGGCCAGCACACTCCCCGGAGCGGAAGGCGGAGGGGGTGGCGGGGGCGCGGACGAGGCCGTGGCAGGGGCCAAGCGGCGCGTGCGCGTCGCCGCGATGAGAGAGTTGACGACCTGGTCGGGGCTGCCAGGAGCGGCGACCGAGGCGACCCCCAGGGCGATGAGGCGTGAGCGCTCATGATGGGGCGCGAGGGCAACCACGACCATTCCGCAAGCGTGCAGCGATTCGACGGTCTCGATCGTCAGGTCGGGATCGGATCCGTCGATGACCGCAAGGTCGGCGAGGCCGGCGCGGGCCGCGGCAACAACCTCGGCCAGATCAGCGCAGCGCCGGACGATGGCAAGGACATCCGAGCGGCCCTGAATCGCCTGGATGAGGGGTGCCTCGTAGCGCTGATCAGCGAGGATAACGACCCCGTGGACGGAGCTCACGGTGCCCCCACGGGGACTGCTGCCAGCTCGTCGGTCGAAGACTGCGCTGCGAGGAGGACCGGCATGGATTGGGCATTCGCGAGGATCTCGATCCGCTGGCCACGCCGAGACTGGGACGAGGCCTCGATCTGACGCACGAAGGTGAAGGTCCCCTCGATCTC
>JAHACW010000025.1 GCA_018375675.1 Actinomyces sp.
TGCCGACCTCGGTCGCGTTGGTCGCGGCGTCGTACACGCGGTTCTCGATCGTGCCGAAGGCCGGCGAGGGGCGGATGTCCCAGCGGACCTCGTCGAAGCCCTCGATGACGCCGGTGCGGATCATGTCGTCCGTGTACGCCTCGAGGTCCTCCCACGTCGCGAACTGGCGCGGAATACCGGCGGTGGGCAGCTGCTGGAAGACCATCGCGCGGTTGGACGCGTAGCCCGTGTCCTCGCCCGCCCAGAAGGGAGAGGACGCGGAGATCGCCTGCAGGTGGCCCAGGTGGGCGGTGAGGGCAGCCTGGATCGGGAGGATCTTCGCGCGATCCTCGACGCCGACGTGCACGTGGACGCCGTACAGGAGCATCTGATGCCCCCAGTAGGCGGTGCGCTCCACCAGCTGCGCGTAGCGCTCGGAATCGGTGACGCGCTGGCGGCCGGGGCGCGCGAAGGGGTGCGTGCCGGCGGTGGCCAGGTCGATGCGCAGGTCCGAGGCCAGGGGGGTCAGGTAGTCGACGCAGTCCGTTAGGTCGGCCATGCACTCGGCGACGGTCGAGCGAGGCTTGGAGACGACCTCGATCGTGTTCAGCAGCATCTCGCGGTGGACGCCCGGGTAGAGCTTGCCGTCGGTCGTGGCGCGGTCGATGATCGCATCCGCGCTCTGGCGCAGGTCGTGGGAGTCGCGGTCAACGAGCTGGAGCTCCCACTCGACACCGATCGTGGAACGCTGGGAGGAACCGAAGGGCAAAGACATGTCAATCCTTTCGCTGGCTTCTTCCATTGTGGCAGGGTGACGAGCGGTGTCGGCGGAGAGCTTCCTTACAGGTTTTTAGCCAACCGTCGGCAGATGATCGCGCGATGGCGCCCGTCCACGCGCGTCGCGATGACGGTCAGCTGCTCGTCGCCTCCGCCCAGTTTCAACGATTTACGCAGGTCATCGGGGTTGATGTCGGCGCCGCGCTTCTTGATCTCGACGCTGCCCGCGCCGCGCGTTCGCAGCTCGGCGGAAATTGCCTTCGCCCGCAGGTTGGTCACCGCGAGGACCTCGAAGCGGTCATAGAAGGGGGAATCGGGCAGGTCGTCCCCGGTCAGGTAGGCGATCTTGTCGGAGACGATGCCCGCGCCGACCTCGTCCGCGAGGCGTCCCAGGAGGCCCGATCGGATGACCGCGCTGTCGGGCTCGGCGACCATCGTGCCCAGGGGCGCGACCTCCACGCGAGGCGCGGGAGCGTTGGGCGCGTACCCCTCGGGTGTGGAGAGCGAATGGGCGGCCCCGGCCTCGTCCAAGAGGAGGCACGAGCGTCCGCGGCCCTCGGGGGACAGCGCGGGAGACCAGAGGGAGGCCTCGACGAGGTCGCCGCCCACGCTCACCCACTGCGCGTGCCAGGAGGAGGGGATGTGCTCGTATGCGATGCCTGGTGCCACCTTGATGCCGACGCGGTCGATCGTTGTGGCCCAGCCGAGGGCGAGCGAGAGGGGAGGGGACCACTGTTCCGGGTCCGTGATGCGCGCCGACCCGCGCGAGGCACCCGTGCGACGGGCGGGGTCCGCGAAGATTGCGTCGACGCCCTCGGCGGACAGTTCGTCCATGTCGAGGTCGGTGACGTCCCCCAGGCGGACCTCGGACCCCTCGAAGGCCCGCAGGTTCGCGGCCACGGCGCCGGCGGTATCGGGATCGATGTCGACCGCCAGCACGTTCATGCCCAGGCCGGCGATCGCCATGGCATCCGACCCGATGCCACAGCCCAGGTCCGCGACGCGCGTCGCACCGCAGTCCCTGAAGCGCTGTGCGTGGCGCGCTGCCACGACGAGGCGCGTCGCCTGCTCGAGGCCGTCGCGCGTGAACACCATGTGGGAGGCAAATGGGCCAAATTTTGAGCGCGCGGCCTGGCGCAGGGCCAGCTGGGTGAGGACTGCGACCACGAGCTCCGCGTCGAGGCCGGAGGCGCGCAGGGCGGATCCGAGCTCGGGCAGCGGGATGGGGTTGGTGGCCTGCTTCGCTTGCAGGGACTCCAGCAGCTCCCAGCCGGGGGAGGACAGAATGGGGGTCAGGGCGCTCACCCGCTCATTGTCCCATCTCTTCAGGGACGAGGCCTTACGGGGCCTGCGGTGCGAGGCGCGGGCGGCGTCTCGCCCAGGGTGAACGCGCCTGGCACTCAGCTTGCCCGAGTGCCAGGACCGCGCCTACACTCGTGGAGGAAGCGCGGGAACACCCGCGACCGGTCCTGCACCTGACCCCCGCGACGGCAGGGAAAGGACGAGCACCTTCGTGACAAAGAAGAAAGGGAGCGACAATGTCGATCTCCATCAAGCCCCTCGAGGACCGCATCGTCATCCGCCAGGTTGAGGCCGAGCAGACCACCGCCTCCGGCCTGGTCATTCCGGACACCGCCAAGGAGAAGCCGCAGGAAGGCGAAGTTATCGCCGTGGGCCCCGGCCGCGTGGACGATAACGGTAACCGTATCCCCGTCGACGTCAAGGTCGGCGACGTCGTCATCTACTCGCGCTACGGCGGCACCGAGGTCAAGTACGACGGCCAGGAGTTCCAGATCCTGTCCTCGCGTGACGTGCTGGCGGTCGTGGAGCGCTGAGCGCTTCGCACACTGAACGCTACAGGGGCGGCCCGGAAGGAATCCTTCCGGGCCGCCCCTTTTGTTCATCTCTCCCGCGCCGAGCATCCTTGCGGCGCGGCTCCTCGCGTCAGGACGCGGACTGCGCCGCCTGTTCGAGGATGGTGTTGCGGATGTAGGAGACGTCGCGGTAGCCGCTGACGAACGCCTTGTTGATGAACATGGTGGGCGTGCCGGTGATGCCGGACTGGTGAGCGCGCTCCTTGGCTGCCTTCACCGTCGTGGCGGTGTGGTCGGAGAGCATCGTCTCGCGGAACTTATCCAGGTCGGGCACACCCGCCTTGGCTGCGAAGTCAACGAGGGCCTGCTCGGAGTACTGGGGGTGTCCGGTCGGATCTGCAGCCTGGTAGACGACGTCGTGGAACTCCCAGAACTTACCCTGCTCGCCCGCAGCGATGCCCGCCTGGGCTGCCAGGGGAGAAGTCTCGGTGATCTGTGCCAGGTCGTACCACTCCACGCGCAGGGTGCCATCCTCGACGAGGTCGGCCAGCGCGGGGTCGATCTCCTGGGCGAACTTCGTGCAGTAGGGGCACGCAAAGTCAGAGAAGAGAACCATCGTCACGGGAGCGTTAATGTCGCCCTTCGCCTGTGCGTCGTTCTCCTGGTGACGCACGAACGACTTCATGATCTCCAGGTTCTTCGGATTCGTCTGGCTGGGGGCCGCCGTCTCCGTGTTCTGCGGCATCTGTGCGGCCGCGGTCGGCGTGGCCGCCGGGGTTGCCTGGCTCGCCGGAGAGGTGGAGGAGAGCTGAACACCCATCCACACGCATGCGCCTGCGAGGACCGCGGTGATCGGCGCGGTGACGAAGAACAGTGTCTTGTAGAGGTTGGTGGAGGTGTCCTCGGACTTTTTCTGTGTGGCCTTGGTGTCGTTGCTAGTCATGCGAGCTCCCGGAGAGGATGGGCGTTGTGGCGGGCAGTAAAAAGGTGCGGCACCGCGGTGGCGATGCCGCACCGGAAAAATGGATGCGCGTTAGGAGACGCGGCGACCGCGTCCGGAGGAGCGGATCTCTTCGCGTCGTTCTTCTTCAGTCATTCCACCCCAGATGCCGTAGGGCTCCTGAGCGGCCAGAGCGTAGGACCGGCACTGCTCGATAACCGGGCAGGTTGCGCAGATCGCCTTGGCGTTTGCCGCGCGGCGACGGCGCGTGGAGCCGCGCTCACCCTCGGGGTGGAAGAACAGCTCGGTGTCCAGGTCTCGGCACGCCGCTTCGTACTGCCATTCCCACGCGTCGATCATGGGTCCGGGCAGACGGGAGACGTCAGTCATTGGGTGCCTCCTTCATGTCTGTCGTGCCGACACTTTCGGCACACGATGTCGGCAAGAATAGACACTTGTGCGGTAGTTATTCAAGGATCTTTCTCGAATTATGATCCAGTTCTCAGATCGAGCGTGCCCGTTCTGTTAAAACGTGGAGAAATGCATGGTGTGCAGAGTGAACAGATTGTGAATAACTTTTTGAACAACTTGGGTGTGAGTGTCCTATCCCTTCCTGTGGCGTGCGCGCTGCGAACACGCAAGAATCAGAGCAAGGTACGGACGAGGATCGGAGGGAGCGGACATGCCACGAGCCATACTGGCGCAGTCGGCGCACGCCGACCGCTCCCGCACCATGTCCTCTGTGTCCGATGAACTGGGAGTATCCCCCTCCACTCTGCGTACGTGGGAACGGCGCTACGGCCTCGGTCCCGCGCAGCGCGAAGCCGGCGAGCGACGCCGCTACCAGCCCGAGGACGTTGACCGTCTGCGCGCCATGATCCACCACGTGCGTGCCGGTATGTCCGCCGCTGAGGCCGCCAAGCGCGCCCTCGCAGAAAGTACGCTCCTGCCTCGCCGAGGCCCGGCGAACGCCGCCCAGCTGCGCTCCGTCGCCCTCTCCGACGACTACCATCGCCTCGAAGAAGTGATCGAGGCCGCCGTCGCCAGCCACGGCCTCGTCCACACCTGGTCGCGATTCGTCGAACCGACCCTCAAATCCCTGCGCTCCGCTCCGGGCGGCGAACCCGTTGGTAGCGCGCCCGCCCTCATGCTGGTCAACGCCTTCCAGCGCGTGTGCCGCTCCGTCTACCAGTCCCGCCCGGCCCGCTCCCTCGTCGGAGGGGACCGCGTCGCGCTCATCTCCGACTCGCTCCACGAGACCGCCGCCCAAGTCATCGGCGTCGCTCTGGCGTGGTACGGCTGCGACGTGCGCATGCTCTCCAGCGAAAACTACGGTGGTGTCAGCACCGCAGAACGCTTCCGTGAGTACGTGCGCGCCGGCGTGCCCGCCCTCACCGTCGTCCTCGGATGCGGTGACGTGTGCGCGCAAACGGTGGAAAATCTCGTCGCACGATACGGAGTGCCTATGATCATGGTCGGCGCGGACGCCCCCGAGATCCTCTCCCCCCAGGTGCAGCGCGTGCGCACCATCAGCGCCTGCGTCGAGGAGGCCCTCGCCCTCCTCGCACCCCAGGCAGACCTGGAACTCGTCGGCCGCTCCTGACGCCTGTGACGGCTCGCGCGCAATTGTGCCCTCAACTGCGCGCACGCGGCCCCCACCTCCACCCGCGGTGCCTGGACAGGTGATACCGTGAAGGCACGTACCGGCAGGAGAACAGTCATGAACGCCCCCTGGAACAACGAAGATCTGCGCCGTGCTTTTGACGCCGATTTTGACGCGCTCGTCGCCTTCGCTTCCCGGTCGAAGGCGCGGGTTGGTTTCGCCTTCCTGCGCGCCGATGGCCAGGTTGACCTCGGGCGTCCCCTCGACGCGCGCATCAGCGCCCGGATGACCCACGTCTTTGCCCTCGCGCAGATGCGAGGCATTGAGGGGGCCGCACACCTCGTTGACCATGGCCTCGCCGCCCTCTCGGGCCCCCTGCGTGCGCCGAACGGCTCCTGGTACGCCGAGGTCGTGCCCACGTCAGAGAACAGCGCTACCCCCGTTCCCCGTGCGGTTTTGTCCCAGCGCGCGCAGTCCGCGATGATCGGTGCGGCCGCCGCTGCCGCCATGGTCGGGCACGAGGCCGCGCGCGACCTGCTCGCCGACCTCGAAACGGACCAGGATCAGCGCTGGTGGGACCCGTGCGCCGGCGCCGTGCGCGAAGAGATTGAGGCCGCGACCGGCCTCCGGTCGCCCCTGCGTCGCCTCTCCACCAACCTCGATACTGCTCAGGCCTACCTGGCTGCCTGGGAAGCGACGGGGGAGCGCGTCTGGTTCGACCGGGCGCGCTCGATCCTGCGCCTCGTCGGCGAGATCGCCGCGCGCTGCGCCTTCGCCCTTCCTGACCTCTACGACGAGGAATGGCGCCCCCTGCCCGCCTCCTCCGATCAGGCTCCCGTCGAGCTCATCCGCCCCGGCGACACGCTCCCCGGCCTCGGATTCAAGGCCGCCCGCCTCATCGGGCAGACTTGCGCAATCCTCACCCACATGGGCGAAAAACCCGGCCCCTGGATGATCGACACCGCGACTGCCCTCTACGACCGCGCTCTCGCCGATGGATGGACGAACGAGGGGGTGGGCGGCATCGTCTACACCCTCGACCCCGCCGGCGTCGTCGCCGCCCCCCAACGCATGCACTGGGTCGTGTGCGAGGCAGCCAGCGCCGCCCGCGTCCTCGCCGAGGTAGTGGACCCCTCGCGCGCCGAGGACTTCGCCGTCGACTACGCCCGTGCCATCGCCTGGGCCGACTCCCACGCGCGCGCCGGCATGGGCCGCTGGATCCACGAGGTCGCCCCTGACGGCTCCGTCTCCATGCTCGTGTGGGAGGGACGCCCCGACGCCCTTACTGCCGCCCGCATGCTGGCACGAGGCGCCGCCCCGATCCATCTCACAGTCACCGGAGCGACCGCCGCCCGCTACGCCTCCCAGGCCAGCCGCAGCGCGTCCTCCTGACGGTCCCTGAGGGGCCCCGGCCTCGTCCCCCGACGCCCGGCTTCGAGGTGTACGTGGAGGCGAGGACGCGAAAGCGCCACCGACCGCCTACAATTGGCCCATGGGAGAACTCGCTACACATGATCCTTTCGGCCTGACCGGCCTCACCTACGACGACGTCCTACTCCTACCCGAGCTCACGGACGTCGTTCCTTCATCCGTTGACACGAGCAGTCGCCTGACGAAGAACATTTCGCTGCGCATCCCGCTCCTGTCCGCCGCCATGGACACCGTCACCGAGGCGCGCATGGCCATCGCCATGGCCCGCCAGGGCGGCATCGGCATCCTCCACCGCAACCTCTCCATCGAGGAACAGGCCGCGCAGGTCCGCCAGGTCAAGCGCTCCGAATCCGGCATGGTCGAGGACCCGGTGACCGTCGGCCCGGATGCCACCATCGACGAACTCGACAGCCTCTGCGGCCACTACCGCGTCTCCGGCCTGCCCGTCGTGAACGAGGACGGCACCCTCCTGGGCATCATCACGAACCGCGATCTGCGCTTCGTCCCCCAGGACGAGTGGGCCACCCTGCGCGTGCGCGACTGCATGACCCCGCGTGACCGCCTCGTCGTCGGCCAGGTCGGCATCTCCCGCGAACACGCCAAGCACCTGCTGGCCGAGCATCGCGTCGAAAAGCTGCCCATCGTCGACGAGAACGACCACCTGACCGGCCTCATCACCGTCAAGGACTTCGTCAAGACCGAGCAGTACCCCAATGCTACGAAGGACTCGCGCGGGCGCCTCGTCGTCGGCGCGGCCGTCGGCTACTGGGGTGACACCTGGGAGCGCGCCACCGCGCTGGCCGAGGCCGGCGTGGACGTCCTCGTCGTCGACACCGCGAACGGCGGCGCCCAGCTGGCCCTCGACATGATCCGCCGTATCAAGGCCGACCCGACGTTTGAGGGCATCGACATCATCGGCGGAAACGTCGCCACGACCGAGGGCGCGCAGGCGCTCATCGACGCGGGTGTCGACGCCGTCAAGGTCGGCGTGGGCCCCGGCTCGATCTGCACGACCCGCGTCGTCGCCGGCGTCGGCGTCCCCCAGATCACCGCGATCCACCTGGCCGCCAAGGCCTGCGGCCCCGCCGGCGTCCCGCTCATCGCGGACGGCGGCCTGCAGTACTCGGGCGACATCGGCAAGGCCCTCGTGGCCGGCGCTGACACCGTCATGCTCGGCTCCCTGCTGGCCGGCTGTGAGGAGTCCCCGGGCGAGGTCGTCTTCACCAACGGCAAGCAGTTCAAGCGCTACCGCGGCATGGGCTCGCTCGGCGCGATGAGCTCGCGCGGGCGCAAGTCCTACTCCAAGGACCGCTACTTCCAGGCTGACGTCACCTCCGACGACAAGATCGTCCCCGAGGGCATCGAGGGCCAGGTGCCCTACACCGGTTCCCTCGCCCAGGTCATCTACCAGCTCGTCGGCGGCCTGCATCAGACCATGTTCTACCTGGGTGCCTCCACGATCTCCCAGGTCAAGGCCAATGGCCGCTTCGTGCGCATCACCAGCGCGGGCCTGCGCGAGTCGCACCCGCACGACGTGCAGATGACCACGGAAGCGCCGAACTACCACTCTTCTTCGGCGAGGTAATCGCAGACAGAGCGTTCGGGATGGGCGGGAGCAGTCGGTGGGCTGCTCCCGCCCGCTTCTTGTATGCAAGGGTGACTCGGGGGGCGATGACGCTGTGTGAGTTGGTAACGTGCGTGTTTTGTCGTGGAGGCATTCAAGGATTTGTGTTGCGGCTGCGTGGGTGGGGGAGGGTGCAAAGGGTGTGGGGAGCTGGGTCTTTCGTTAAGTCGTGGCAGTGTGGCTGCTCTTGTCTTCCGGACTCTTCGGTGGCCTGTCTCGCTGGGTGTGAAGGGAGGAAGTACAATAAAACCGACCGACGGTCTGGAATGGAGATTACGTGAATCAGGCTGAGAAATCCGAGCGTACCCGGGAAGCGATCTGTATAGCTGCTCGCCAGCTCTTCGCAGATAAGGGTTACGACATGACAACGATGGAAGATATCGTCAGGACAAGCGGCATGTCGAAGGGGGCGATCTATCATCATTTCTCGTCGAAACAGGAGGTACTGCGTTCCGTTGTTGTGGGGGAGTTGCACTATCTGAACGCATTTGTTGAAGACCTGGCTGCACAATCTGATGCATCGGTGACCGATAGGGTAACGGTCCTTGCGGAGCATATGGTTGCGTCTAGTCCGCAAAGTGGTCTTGGGCGCGCCAACTGGGTGAGTGAGGTTCCAGAAGCCTTACTGGAATCATTGCGTAACACGCTGACAAAGCTTGCGCCCCACCTGGAACAAATGCTGCGCCAGGGAATGGAGTCTGGTGAAATCGGCTGCGCATTCCCCCGTGAAGTTGCTGAAGTGTTGGTCCTTCTTGTAGATGTGTGGGTCGATCCGCTGATCGTTGCGGAATCGTATGAACGAATGTGTCAAAAGGTGGACTTCATCGCTGCTTTCCTCAAGCGTTTCGATGCTCAGGTGCTCAGTGAGGACGCTATCGCGGTCATCAAAAACGGTGTAGGCCATTTCTATGAATGAGCGCAGTTCCTACTCCATTCTCATGGTGAATCTACCGTTTGCTGGCCATACGAACCCGACGCTCGGATTAGCTCGGGTACTCACTGATATGGGGCATCGTGTCACCTATATTCATTCTCCTGCGTGGCGAGAAGCAGTGGAAAATACGGGCGCGCATTTCGTCCCTTATGATGACTATCCCCTCTTCCCGCGTCCATTCCAGGATCGCATGCGATGCTGGCGCGCGGCTTATCGGACGGTGCTGCGTATCGGCGCAGACTACGACTGCCTGCTCTACGAGATGCTCTTTGTGTCAGGCAAGGCACTCGCCGACCGTTTGGGAATAGTCCCCATTAGGATCTTCTCAACCTTCGCGCTTAATGAGCATGTGCTGGAAGACTTCGGTCGAAACGGCGGGTTGTACCTAACGTCGATCTTCCGTTTCCCGCGCCTGAGAGCGCTCATCTCCGCACCTATGAGTAGGCGATATGGCTGGCGATTCCGAGAGCTTGAGGCTGAGATTGTGCATAATAGCCCTGCTCTCAACATCACCTACACGCCTCGGATCTTCCAGGTGTACGCCGGCGATTTTCCTCAATCTCGGTATGCGTTCGTAGGTGCTTCTATCGATGGACGTCGCCACGAGCCATGTGAACTTCCCGAAGGTGGCGGACCTCTCGTCTACATATCTCTCGGAACAGAACTCAATAAATCCGAGCGGTTCTTCCGTCGCTGTGTAGAAGCGTTCGGAGGTACTGGTGTGCGTGTTGTCATGGCAATCGGCAACTCGGTGCGCCGCGAGAACCTAGGTCCCCTTCCTCCAACGATGATGGTTCGCAGCAGGGTTCCGCAACTTGAGGTGCTCTCGCAAGCATCTCTCTTTATTACCCATGGAGGTATGAATAGTGTCAATGAGGCACTCTTCTACGGTGTGCCGATGCTGGTTGTTCCTGTTGGTAACGACCAGCCGACTGTGGCGCGGCGGGTGGAGGAGCTGGGATTGGGTGAAGCGTTGGAAATCCGCGAAGCAACTCCCATTGTCCTTCGTGAGGTGGCCATGCGCGTGCTATCTGATCGTGAGTGTCATGCGCGTCTCTCCGAGTTTCGCCAAGAGACGCGGAATGCAGGGGGTAACACAAAAGCGGCGAAGCTCATCATTGAACAGCTCAGTCGAGTGTGAACTGCGGGCGGGAGCAGTCGGTGGGCTGCTCCCGCCCGCGCTATCCTAGGGGTGCGAAAACTCACAACAGCGCAAAGGAGCTGCTCACATGCTCATCCTCATCGATCACGCGAACGTCGATTCCATCGCCAAGACCCTGGAATACCTACCCATCGACGGCGTGACGACCAACCCGACGATCCTGTACCGCGAAGGCAAGGAACCTCTCGAGGTTCTCCACGCCATCAAGCAGCTCCTGCCCGACGGCGCCCAGCTGCACGTCCAGATCGTCTCCCAGCGCGCCGACGACATGGTCGCCGAGGCCCGCGCCCTGCGCGGCGAAATCGGTGGCAACCTGTTCATCAAGCTGCCCGTGACGCGCGAAGGCTTCGCTGCTATCCCGCGCATCGTGCGCGAGGGTATGCAGGTCACCGCGACGGGTATCCACTCCTCCATGCAGGGCTTCATGGCCGCCAAGGCCGGCGCCCGCTACGTCGCCCCCTACGTCAACCGCATGGACAACTACGGCATTGACGGCGTGCGCGTCGCCTCCGAGATTCACCGCACCCTGCGCTCCTACGACCTGAAGGCCGACGTCCTGGCCGCGTCCTTCAAGAACTCCGAGCAGGTTCTCGAGCTGGTCCGCCAGGGCGTGGGTGCCATCACCGCCGCCCCCGACGTGCTGGCCGCGCTCATCAAGAACCCCGCGACCGACGCCGCCATCGCGGACCAGAACCGCGACTTCGGCTTCCTCGTGGGCGAGCGCCGCACGTGGCTGGATCTCATCAAGGAAAAGTGAGCCTTGCGTAGAGGCCCGGAGGCGGAGTTCCGCCTCCGGGCTTTTCATGTCACCGGTGTTTCGTTGGCTGTGCCACCGTTGTTCTTGCTGGCTGCGCCACCGGTGTTTTCTGGCTGCGCCACCGGTGTTTTCTGGCTGCGCCACCGGTGTTCCGGGCGCCGTCGGGCCCGCCCGCCCGCTCGCCGTCCGCGCCGCGAGCTTCGCTCGGCGCGTCGGCTCGAAGCCCGGCCAGGCCCTGCGGCCCCGCCGGCGCCCTCCACACTGGTGGCTCGTGGTGCGTTGATCGGCTAGGCCCTGCGGCCCCGGAGTGGCAGATGTTTATCCGTGCCCTCGCATGCTGCCTGGCTCAGTGCTATCCGGATAGGTTGTGCGCATCCGGATAGGTTATGCGTATCTGGATAGGTTATTAAGCTATCCGGATGTTCGTTACCTATCCGGATGTTCGTTACCTATCCGCGTGTTTGATGGTATCCGTGGGGCCTCGTCTCCCTTTCCCCCTGATGGGGCCGCATTTAGCCTTGTTGCTCAGTGGTGTTACACCACTTAGGTGGGTATTACACCAGTTCGGAGGTGGTGTAATGCTCCCTAACTGGTGTAATGCTCCCTAACTGGTGGATGACCTGCAGGATTCAGCCGCGACATTGCCCAGCGGTACTCGTCCTGATTGGGTGGCTGCGTTGTCGGCTCGAAGCCCGGCCAGGCCGCGGCCCCGCCGGTGCCCTCCACGCTGGTGGCATCCGAGAGTCAACGAAAACGGGGGCCGGTACCCGCCGGCCCCCGCCTGTCGCTTTTCTACTCCTGGTCGTCGCCGCGGCCTCGCGGCGTAATCTGAGGCCACTCGCGATCGATGTTCGCGTCCTTGCCCTGCTTGCGCAGGTACTTCTCGAAGTCCTCGGCCCAATCCTGGTGAGCCTGGAGCTGGTAATCCATGAGCTCCAGGGCGCTCATCGATGCCAGCTGCGGGTACTTATCCACCATGCCGGCGAGCACGTCGAGCGTCATGGCTACGTCGACCTCGGCCGTATGAGCGTCGGGGGAAGCAACCGCCCCGTAGACCGGCGCCATCTCCGTCAGCGTCTTCTTGCCCTTGCGGAAGCGGTCGAGCTTGCGATCCAGGACGAGCGGGTCGACGACCAGCATCGGCGCGCCCTCGAGGCGCTCCTCGAAAGACCCCAGGCGGTGGCGGCGCAGCTCCTGGTTCACCAGCGTGATGTCGTAGGTCGCGTTGAAGGCGACGACCGGATAGCCGCGCAGCCAGTGCTCGACGATGGAACCAGCAAGCTCGTGGAGGACCTCCTCAATGGGGCGGCCGTCGCGGCGCGCTTGCTCGGTCGTGATGCCGTGGACAGCCGTGGCCTGCTCCGGGATCTCGATGCCCGGGTCGGTCAGCCACGTGGCCACCTGATCGGGGGCGCTGACCCCGCTGCGGTAGGAGGCGCCGTCGATGCGCAGCACCAGCGCGGCGGTGACGAGGCGGTCCTTGAGTGCGCGCACGCCCGTCGTCTCGGTATCAAAACCCATCCACGGGTCATCGATCCAGCTCATGATTGCTCCTAGCCTTGCCGGTGACTCCAGTGTGGCAGAGGGTGGGCACATCTGCGTCCCGGAGGCAGTAGAAGCGGGAAGTAGGCAGTAGAATCGGGTCATGAGCGACGAAGTGGAAATCGGTCGTGGCAAGCGCGGACGCCGCGCCTACACGCTGGACGATATCGCCCTCGTGCCCTCGCGGCGCACCCGTGACCCCGAGGATGTCAACGTCGGCTGGCAGATCGACGCCTACCACGTCGATATCCCCTTGATGGCGGCCCCGATGGACTCGGTGATGAGCCCGGAGACCGCGATCGCTTTCGGCCGCCTCGGCGGCATCGGCGTGCTCGACCTGGACGGCCTATGGACCCGATATGAGGACCCCACCCCGATCCTGGACCACATCGCTCACCTGGGCGAGGAGGAGTCGATCGCGACCCTCCAGCGTGTCTACTCAGAGCCGATCAAGCCCTCGCTGATCACCGCGCGCCTCAAGCAGCTGCGAGAGGCCGGCGTGGTCGTCGCCGGAAAGCTCTCGCCCCAGCGCGTGCAGAAGTACTGGCGCGCGGTCGTGGACGCAGGCGTCGATCTGTTCATCATTCGCGGCTCGACGGTGTCCGCTGAGCACGTGTCCTCGCGCCGCGAGCCCCTCAACCTCAAGCGCTTCATTTACGAGCTGGACGTCCCCGTCATCGTTGGCGGCGTCTGCACGGACACGGCGGCCCTGCACCTGATGCGCACGGGCGCGGCGGGCGTCCTCGTCGGTTTCGGTGGGGGTGCGGCCCACTCGACGCGCCAGTCCCTGGGCGTGCACGCGCCGATGGCGACGGCGATTGCGGACGTGGCCGCAGCCAGGCGCGACTACATGGATGAGTCCGGCGGCCGCTACGTGCACGTCATCGCGGATGGTGGCATCGGCCGCAGCGGCGACCTGTCGCGCGCGATCGCGTGCGGCGCGGACGCCGTCATGCTCGGCGCCGCCATCGCCCGCGCGGAGGAGGCTCCGGGGCGCGGCTGGCACTGGGGGTCGGAGGCGACCCACCCGGACATGCCCCGCGGCCAGCGCGTCCACGTCGGCACGACGGGCACGCTCGAGCAGATCCTCTACGGCCCCTCAACGCGCGCGGATGGCTCCCTGAACTTCGTGGGTGCTCTCAAGCGGACCATGGCCTCGACGGGATACTCGGAGGTCAAGGACCTGCAGCGCGCCCAGGTGGTCGTCTCCCCGTACTCGGCGTCCTGAGCCTCGCTCACCCAGTTTGACGAGGCTGGGGAACGCAGCGGGGTCGGGCTGAGTTTGACGAGGCCAGGGCTGCTGCGCGCTCCCGGGTGCACGCCCGCCCGCTTGCGCCTTGCATTTTCGGGAATATTCTCAATTGCTTCCGCACGTTTGTGCGTGAGGTTACACTTGTCATAACTCGTGTTGCCGTTGGTAAAGATGCCTGCGGCACGGGGCTCGCCGGCCCCTCACGGTGAGGTGAGGTTGAGAGGACATCCCGATGAAGTGCGGGACACGATCACTAGCTGTACTCGGCGCGCTCGCGCTGTCCGCGATGGGGCTTGTGCCTGCCGCATGGGCGGCGGATATGAGCCAATCGGGTGAGGCTAGCCCCGGCCTCGTCGATACTCCCATCTCCGATATTCAGGCCGTGGGCGAGGGGGACGATTCCGCGATGGTGGGGGCCACCGTGACGACGGTCGGCGTCGTGACGGCCGCCTACCCGGCCGCCGAATCCGGGCTGGGCGCGACCCTCGACGGCTACACGATCCAGAGCCCCGGATCGGGCGGCACGTGGGAGCCGGGGCGCACACGCTCCGATGGCCTCTTCGTTTACGCGGACAAGAAGGGCGAGATCCCGGCCCCGGGCACCTGCGTGCGCGTCACCGGCACGGTGGGAGAGTTCCCCGCGACGAGTGCGAAGGGCAACCCCCAGAGCCTCACCCAGCTGGCCGCGACCTCCGTCAGCGTGGTCGAGGGATGCCAGGCGCCGACGCCCATCCCGGCGTCCAACGTCCCCACGCCGGACGAGGCGGAGGCCCTCGAGTCTATGCTCCTCGCCCCCCAGGGCACGTGGACCATCACCGACAACTACCAGACAAACCAGTACGGCACCCTGACCCTCACCCCGGGTGAGAGCCCGCTGCGCTCGGCCACCGACGTGGTGGCTCCCGGGCAGGCCGCCCGCGACTACGAGGCTGCCAACGCCGCCCGCGCCATCGCCCTCGACGACGGTACCAATACGAACCTGCAGAAGGGAGCGGCGACCGAGGTCGCCTACGCCTACCTGGCGAACGGTTCGCCCGCGCGCGTCGGCTACCACGCGGCCTTCACCAAGCCCGTGGTCCTCGAACCTCGGCACGGGTCCTTCGTCTTCCAGCCGACCTCCATGGTCGCCGGGCACCCCGACCGCTCTCCCGTGACCATCACCGGGGAGCGTCCGAGCGCACCCACGGTCGGTGGCGACACCCGCGTGGCGACGTTCAACGTCCTCAACTACTTCTCCGACCTCGGCGTCGACGAGGCCGGGTGCACGGGCTATCCCGACCGCACGGGCGCCTTCGTGACGGCGAAGAAGTGCAAGGTGCGCGGTGCATTCTCGCGCGAGGCCTTCGCCAACCAGGAGGCCAAGATCGTCTCCGCGATCAACGCGCTGGGCGCTGACGTCGTCGCCCTCGAAGAGATCGAAAACCCCGTTGCCGTGGGGGTCGGGACGGACCGCGACGCGTCCCTCGCGCGCCTCGTCGAGGCCCTCAACAAGGACGCGGGCGCCGGAACGTGGGCGTACGTGCCCTCGCCCGGGGTCGTGCCCGAGGCCGAGGACGTCATCCGCGTCGCCTTCATCTACAAGCCCGCGACCGTGGCCCCCGTCGGCCCCTCGCTGATCCACGACGACCCGGCGTTCACGGGCCTGGCGCGCCAGCCCCTCGCCCAAGAGTTCGCACGGGTCACGGGGGAGAGGTCCGCGCCCGCCTCCTTCGTCGTCATCGCCAATCACTTCAAGTCGAAGGGATCCGTGCCCGAGGGCGCTCCTGCTGGCAATGTTGATAGCGGGGACGGTCAGGGCAATGCGAACGCGATCCGAGTCGCCCAGGCGGGCGCCCTGGCCTCCTTCGCCGCCCGCTTTGCGGACAAGCCGACCCTGCTCGTGGGCGACTTCAACTCCTACTCGCAGGAGGATCCGATCAAGGCCCTCGAGGCCGCGGGCTGGGAGCGCGTCTCCGGCGCGGGCGAGGCCTCCTACGTCTACGCGGGACGTTCCGGATCCCTCGATCACGTCTTCGCCAACGCGGCCGCGAAGCCGCTGCTCGCAGGTGTCACCAGCTGGGCTGTCAACGCTCAGGAGTCCATCGCCTTCGAATACTCGAGGGCCGGTATGAACGCCCACCTGGCCGTCGAGGCCGACAACCCCTACCGCTCCTCGGACCACAATCCGGAGCTGATTGGACTCACCCTGATCGGTGGGGACGCCCCGGCCCCGACGCCGTCCGCCGAGCCGTCTTCCGCCCCCAGCGCGGCCCCATCACCGAGCGCTGAACCCTCAGCGGCCCCGTCCGCGTCCCCCGCGCCGGCTCCCTCGAGGGCGGCCATGGCCTCGTCCCGAAAGACGCCCACGCGCGCTGCCACGGTGACCGACCTGGCGCGCACCGGTGCGGACGCGGGCCCGGCAATTGGCATCGGAATACTCCTCGCCGCCCTCGGCGGTGGGCTCATCCTCCTCTCGCGCCGCCTTCGCCGCCGCGGCTGACACCACGAACTCCACACTCACCACGCAGGACGCGGCACCGAAGCCGCCCCGATGAAAGGAACACACCCATGCGCAGACCATGGACTCGACTCGCGCTCGCCTCGGCGGTCGCACTCTCCCTGGCCTCCCTGCCCGCCGCCGCGCTCGCGGCCCCACAGGATGAAGCCTCACAGAACGAGGCTTCGCCGATCACCCTGGATCTCTACACCCTCACGGACGTGCACGGACACATCCAGCAGGTCGCCAAGAAGGGCGTCGTGCGCGAGGCCGGGTTGCCCGCGATGAACTGCTACCTAAAGAAGGCGCGCGCGACGAACCCCAACTCCTCGTTCACCCTGCTGGGAGACAACATCGGCGCGTCCCCCTACATTTCTGGGGCGCTCAAGGACAACCCGACCATCGCGGCCCTTAACACGATGGATCCGCTGGCCTCGACGATCGGCAACCACGAGCTGGACATGGGACAGGCCGTCTTCAAGCAGCGCGTCGACGGATCCAACCCGAGCGAGTTTGTGCGGGCGACCTTCCCGTACCTGGGGGCCAACATCGAGGGCATGGGCACCTACGGGGACGGCACCCCCTACCTGGGGGACTACAAGGTGTGGACGTCGCCCTCGGGCATGAAGGTCGCCTTTATCGGCGCCATCGCCCAGGATGTGCCCTACAAGCTGAGCCCCGGAACGACCGCGGGCCTGACCTTCACGGACCCGATCGCGCGCATCAACTCCCTGGCCGCCGAGCTCAAGAGTAGTGGCACGGCCGACGTCGTCATCGCCATGCTGGACGACGACGTGAAGAACAACTACACGAAGGTCGGCAAGGACGTCGACGGCCTTATGGGCGGGGACACGCACGTGCCCTACGAGTTCGACCACGTCAACTCGGTGGAGGCCTTCGAGTCCGCCAACCCGCGCCTGGCGGGCATCGCGTCGGGTTCCTACACGGACAACCTGGGTCTGATCCGACTGACGATCGACCCCGTGACGCGCAAGGTGACCAGCGCCGACTCAATCCTCATCCCCGCCGCCGAGGTTGCCCAGTGTGGCGCGGACCCCGACACCCAGGCGATTGTCGATAAGGCCGAGGCCGACTCAAAGGAAGCCGGCAAGCGCGTCGTCGCCACGGGCTACACGGAACCCTTCAGGCGCGGCGTCTTCACGACGCCCGAGGGGGCGACGGACCCCGGGTCGAACCGAGGCATCGAATCCTCGCTGGGGGACCTGGTGGCTGACTCGCTGCGCGAAACCATCCTCACCCCGGACGGAAAGAGCGTCGACATCGGCATGATTAACGCGGGCGGCCTGCGCGCTGACCTGGTGCCGAACGAGGATGGGACGATCACCTACGCGCAGACCTACGAGGTCGAACCCTTCTCCAACGAGCTGGGGTACGTGACGCTCAAGGGATCGGATGTCAAGGACGCGCTCGAGCAGCAGTGGAAGACGGACCTGAACTCGCAGAACTCTCGGCCCATGCTCAAGCTTGGCCTCTCCTCGAACGTGCGTTACACCTACGATCCTGCGAAGCCCTACGGGGAGCGCATCACGTCGGTGACGATCAATGGTGAGCCGCTGAAGGCCGACGCGACGTACACGGTCGGATCCGTGACCTTCCTGCTCGCCGGTGGTGACTCCTTCGAGGCCCTGACCCGCGGCGGAGCGGCCACGACGAACGGAAACCTGGACCGCGACTCCTTCAATGCCTACCTGGGCGCGCACTCGGGTACGGCGGCCCGCTCGATCCAGGCCACGGGCGGTCTGGTGCCGCGCGAGGCCAAGTCCTCCATCGGCCTGACACTGCCCACGGATCCCGTCGCTGACGGCTCCACGGTGACGATCCCGCTGCGCGGACTGTCCTTCTCCGAGGGGCCCTCCATCACCTCGAAGGTGCGCGTCAGCGCCGGGGGAGCGCAGGCTGTGGCCGAGGTCGACAACTCTCTCGTGGACGCGCATGCCTCCGACGCTGCCTCGGTGATTACGACGGATGGCGCGGGACAGGCGAGCGTGGACGTGACGGTCGTCGGTGCCTGTGAAGGCAAGGCAGCCGGCGAGGTCGTGAACGTCCCCGTCACGGTCGCCACCGACTTCGCGACAGTCGTCGAGGCTGGGGACGGCCTGACGATCCCCGTGACCTGTGCGGGAACGGCGGCGCCCGACCCGAGTCCGTCGGCCGACGCGGCGGGTGACACGCAATCCGGCAACCAGGCGGCAGCTCAGACTCCCCGTAAGAACACGAAGGCACCCAAGGGTTCCCTGGCTCGTACGGGCGCGGACTTCGGTGGCCTGGCCGGGGCGATGTTTGTCGGAGCGATCGGCGTTGCCGGGGTGTTCGCCCGGCGCCGCTTCAATCGTTACCAAAGCGAAAACAAGTAGACCTTGACAGGGGAGAGGCGGCGCGGGAGACTCGGATCAGACGTAAAAGTCGATCATGACAAATGTTCGCGCAGCGGCTGCGTGAACATGATCCGCGGCCCGCGCCGCCACCGGTTCAGGGAAGAATCCACATCAACGGAGGAAAACACTCATGAAGCACCTCACGAAGCTCCTCGCCGCGGCGGGAGTTGCAACGCTCGCCTTGGCCGGCTGTGGCGGCGGTGGAGGAACCGCCACCAGCCAGTCCGGCGGGGCAAAGGATGCCACCTCGTTCAAGGCCTGCGCGGTCTCTGACGCCGGCGGCTGGGACGACAAGTCCTTCAACGAGTCCGCCTACGACGGCCTCAAGGCCTCCCAGTCCAGCCTCGGAATCCAGATCAACACGGCCGAGTCCAACTCGGACGCGGACTTCAACCCGAACGTGGAGTCCATGGTCTCCGACGGCTGCAACCTGATCATTGGCGTGGGCTTCAACCTGGAGAAGGCCGTCCACACCTCTGCCGACGAGAACAAGGACGTGCACTACGCCCTCATCGACTCCAGCTTCAACGACGGTAACAACAACACGGTGACGCTGGACAATGCGCGTCCGCTGCTGTTCAACACCGCTGAGGCCGCCTACCTGGCCGGCTACGTGGCCGCGGGCATGACCAAGACCGGCAAGGTCGCCACCTTCGGTGGTATCCAGATCCCCTCGGTGACGGTGTTCATGGATGGCTTTGCTGACGGCGTCGCGGCCTACAACAAGGCCAAGGGCACGAACGTGCAGCTGCTCGGTTGGGACAAGGCTTCGCAGAACGGCTCCTTCACGCAGTCCTTCGACGATCAGACGCTCGGCAAGGAGCAGGCCCAGCAGTTTATCTCGCAGGGCGCGGACATCATCATGCCCGTCGCGGGCCCGGTCGGCCTGGGCGCTGCGGCGGCAGCCAAGGCGGATGGCAACACCTGGATCATCGGCGTTGACTCCGACTGGTACGAGGCCAACCCCGACTACTCCTCGATCGTGCTGACCTCGGTCATGAAGGAGATCGGCGCCTCGGTCGAGCAGGCGATCCAGGACTCGGTGAACGGCAAGTTCAGCTCGACCCCGTACGTGGGCACGCTGGCCAACGGCGGCGTCTCGATCGCCCCGTTCCACGACTTCGACGACAAGGTGTCCGCGGAGCTCAAGGCGGACCTGACCAAGCTGACGGACGATATCAAGTCCGGCAAGCTCGTCATCGAATCGCAGAACGCCCCGAAGTGATGCGACGCGTGTGGGGCTGGTGGCGGTGACGCTGCCAGCCCCACACGGGCATCGGGGCGGGGTGCGCCCACCTGCTGGGGAAGGTCGAAGGTATGAAATTAGAGTTGCGGGGGATCACGAAGAGGTTTGGCCCCCTCATCGCCAACGACTCGATTGACTTAACGATCGAGGAAGGGCACATTCACGCCCTACTGGGAGAGAATGGCGCGGGTAAGTCCACGCTCATGAACGTCCTGTACGGGATGCACGCCCCTGACGAGGGGCAGATCCTCATTGACGGTGAGCCCGTGACGTTCAAGGGCCCCGGCGACGCGGTTGCGGCGGGCATCGGCATGGTGCACCAGCACTTCATGCTCATCCCTGTCTTCACGGTCGCCGAGTCGATCGCGCTGGGCTTCGAGCCGACCGGCCCGGCCGGAATCATCAGCCGCGAGCGCGCCCGCCAGACGGTGCGCGAGGTCTCGGCGCGTTTCGGCTTCGATCTGGATCCCGACGCCCTCATTGAGGATCTGCCGGTGGGAGCCCAACAGCGCGTGGAAATCGTCAAGGCGCTGTCGCGCCAGGCGAAGGTCCTTATTCTCGATGAACCAACCGCGGTGCTCACCCCGCAGGAAACGGATGAGCTGATGACGATTATGCGTCAGCTCGCCGATGCCGGGACGTCGATCGTGTTTATCACCCACAAGCTGCGCGAGGTGCGCGCGGTGGCCGACGAGATCACGGTCATTCGCCGCGGTCGGGTCGTGGGGCACGCGTCCCCGAGTGATTCCGAGGCCTCGCTGGCCACGCAGATGGTCGGGCGCGAGGTGCTGATGCGCGTGGAGAAGGATCCCGCGCGTCCCGCTGGCGGTGGCCTGGCCTTCGAGGACGTGTCCCTGCTGGGCGCGGGTGGAGTGCCGTTGCTCGATCACGTGTCCTTCGACGTTCCCCGCGGTGAGATCGTGGCGGTCGCAGGCGTGCAGGGCAACGGGCAGACGGAACTGGCCGAAGTGATCCTGGGCCTGCAAACGCCCGACAGTGGGGTCATTCGACTTGAGGACGTGGACATTACCCGCGCGAAGCCTCGCGAATCCCTGGACGCGGGAGTCGGTTTTATCCCCGAGGACCGTTCGACGGACGGCATCATCGCCTCGTTTTCGATTGCGGACAACCTGGTGCTCGACCAGTTCCGCTCCTCGTCCTTCTCGGCTGCGGGCTCCCTCAAGCGCGGCGCGATCGCGCGCAACGCCCGTGAGAAGGAGACGGAATACGACATCCGTCTGACGTCGATCGAGGACCCGGTCTCCTCCCTGTCGGGCGGCAATCAGCAGAAGGTGGTCGTCGCCCGTGAGATGTCGCGCGACCTGACGCTGCTGGTCGCCAATCAGCCAACGCGCGGCGTCGACGTCGGCTCGATCGAGTTCATTCACCGCAGGATCGTGGACGTGCGGGACCAGGGCTGCGCGGTCCTGCTCATCTCCTCGGAGCTCGACGAGGTCGTCTCACTGGCCGACCGCATCGCCGTCATGTACCGCGGTCGCATTGTCGGCGTCGTCCCGGCGGACACGGGCCGTGACGTCCTCGGCCTCATGATGGCAGGCGTCCCCCTCGACGAGGCCGTGGCGGCTTCCTCGGGATCCGCTGGGGACGCCGGGGCGCCTCGAAAGGAGGAACAATGAGCGCACGCAGGAGTAACGGGCAGGGCATAGTGACCCAGGTCTTTGGCTCCCAGTGGTTCGTGTCGGTGCTGGCGGTCCTCATCGCCTTCGCGATTGGAGCGATTCTCATCGCGCTGTCGGGGGCGTCCGTGGTGGATGCCTACTACGCGATGTTCCGCGGCTCCATCGTGGACCCGAACGCGGCGAACGCCGTTCGCATGATCAAGCCGCTGACGGACTCCCTGTTCTATTCGATCCCGCTGATCATCTCGGGCCTGGGCATGGCGCTCGGCTTCCGCGCCGGCCTGTTCAACATTGGCGGCAAGGGCCAGATCATCGTCGGAGCGCTCGCGGCTGTCTGGGTGGGCTTTGCGGTGAACCTGCCGCCAGTCCTCCACACGCTGGTGGCTCTCCTCGTCGCGGTGATTGCGGGCGGCCTCTACGGCGGCATCGCGGGCGTGCTGAAGGCGAAGACGGGCGCGAACGAGGTGATCGTGACGATCATGCTCAACTCGATCGCGACGCTGGGCTTGGGATACACCCTCGCGCAGAAGGCCTGGCAGGTGCCCGGAACGAATCAGCCGGTGACTCCCAAGGTTGCGGAGAGCGCGGCCCTCGCACGGCTCCTGCCCGCCCCCTTCAAGCTGCACGTCGGGTTCCTCGTTGCCCTCGTCGCCCTCGTCGCCTTCTGGTGGCTGATCGAGCGCTCCACCCTGGGATTCCAGATCCGCGCGGTCGGCGCGAACGCGGCAGCCGCCCGAACGGCTGGCATCTCGGTCGAGCGCATCACGGCGATCACGATGGTTCTCTCGGGCGCGTTCCTCGGCCTGGCCGGGGCGAACGAGGCATTGGGAACCATCGGGTACGTCTCGCGTGACGTGGCCGGTTCGATCGGCTTCGACGCGATCACGGTGGCCCTCCTGGGCCGCAACAAGACGTGGGGAACTTTCGGCGCGGGACTCCTCTTCGGCGCCTTCAAGGCGGGCGGTTACACGATGCAGGCCAAGGGAGTGCCAATCGACATGATCCTCATCCTGCAGTCGGTCATCGTTCTGCTGATTGCAGCGCCTGCGCTCGTGCGCTGGCTGTTCCGTCTGCCCGACGTCCGCGCGCTCGCGGCTAACACGCGAAAGGGGAACGCCGATGAGCACAAGTGAGTCCGGCGTGGTCGCTCAGGTTGAGGCCAAGCGCTCCTGGAAGCTTTCCGGCATCTACGCGGCTGCCTGCGTGCTGCTCGTGGTCTTCGCGGCCGCTGCGCGAGGTGACATGACCCTGCGCCTGAACGACAAGTCGCAGTCCTACTCGATCCCCGACATCGTCACCGCGGGCGCGCCCATCGTGTGGATGCTCGCTGCTCTGACGATCGCCGTCACCGTGTGGACGGTCGCGGCGACGCTGCGGCGCATCACCCAGCCCGAGTGGGCGCGCGTCGGCGGCATGGCCGTCGTGGGGCTGTCCACGATCCTAGGATTCCTGTTCTACGCAGGCTCCGGGTCGTCGGGCGTCGTCACGCTGACCTCGACCCTGGTGTCCACTGTGGCGATCTCGACGCCGCTGATCTTCGGCTCCCTCTCGGGCGTCATCTCGGAGCGCGTGGGCGTCGTCAACATCGCGATCGAGGGCGATCTCCTGGTCGGCGCGTTCGCGGGCGTCATGGCGGCCTCGTACTTCCAGACCCCCTACGCGGGCCTCGTCGCGGCTCCCCTCGCGGGTGCCCTCCTGGGGTCCCTCCTGGCCCTCTTCTCCGTCAAGTACGGGGTGGATCAGATCATCGTCGGCGTCGTCTTGAACGTTCTGGCCCTGGGCCTGACGACGTTCTTCTACGGCACGATCATGAAGGACGCTCCCGGAAGCCTGAACACCAATCAGTTCTCGCTGTCCGACATCAAGATTCCCGTCCTGTCGGAGATCCCAATCGTCGGCCCGGTCTTGTTCAACCAGTCGATCCTCGTGTACCTCATGTACGCGGCCGTCATCGCCCTGGCCTTCTTCCTCTTCCGCTCCCGGTGGGGCCTGCGGCTGAGGGCCTGCGGTGAACACCCGCGCGCCGCCGACACGGTGGGCATCAACGTGGGACGTACGCGCACCCTCAACACGATCCTGGGGTCGTCCTTCGCTGGCCTGGGCGGCGCGTTCTTTACGATCGGCTCCGGCCTGGCGTTCACGGACAACATTTCCGCGGGCAACGGCTACATTGCCCTGGCCGCCATGATCCTGGGCAAGTGGAACCCGCTGGGAGCCATGGGCGCAGCCGTCATGTTCGGCTTCGCGCAGGCCCTGGCCCGCATGCTGCCCAACATCGAACCCGCGATCCCCGCCGATCTCGTCTCGATGATCCCCTACGTGGTCACGATCGTGGCCGTCGCGGGATTTGTCGGCAAGTCGCGCGCACCGGCTGCTGAAAACATTCCCTACGTGAAGTGAGAACCCGCATGGATCCAACAGAAATTGACTGGGACGCCCTGCTGGCCGAGGCCATCGACGCGATGAAGCACGCGTACTGCCCCTACTCGAACTTCCCCGTGGGGGCCGCCGGACTGACGGCAGACGGCTGGCTCGTCAGTGGCTGCAACGTCGAAAACGCCGGATACGGCGTCACTCTGTGCGCCGAGTGCGGCATGGTCTCCGACCTCATCCGCTCCGGCGGAGGCACCCTCGTCGCGGTCGTCGCCGTCAACGGCAACGAGGAGCCGGTGGCCCCGTGCGGGCGCTGCCGCCAGCTCATCTACGAGCACGGCGGGCCCTCCTGCCTGGTCCTTATGCCTGACGGCGTCGCGCCCATGACCGAGGTGCTGCCCGGCGCGTTTGGACCCCACGACCTGTCGAGCCTCGCCCAGGCGGCCCCGGCCTCGTCGGAAGAGAAAGAAGGACACCATGGCTCTCTTTGATGCCGTTGACATCATCCGCGTCAAGCGAGACGGGGGAGTACTGACCCCCGACCAGATCGACTGGACGATCGACGCCTACACGAAGGGCGTCATCAAGGACGAGCAGATGGCCGCCCTGGCCATGGCGATTTTCCTGCGCGGCATGGATCGAGGTGAGATCGCCCGCTGGACGGATGCGATGATCCGTTCGGGCGCGCGCATGGACTTCTCCGGCATCGGCAAGCCGACCGCCGACAAGCACTCCACGGGCGGCGTGGGCGACAAGATCACGCTGCCCCTGGCCCCGCTGGTCGCGTGCTTCGGCGTGGCCGTCCCGCAGCTGTCGGGCCGAGGCCTGGGGCACACGGGCGGCACCCTCGACAAGCTTGAGGCGATCCCCGGGTGGCGTGCGCAGCTGAGTAACGACGAGATCATGACCCAGCTGGGGCAGGGCTGCGGCGCGGTCATCTGCGCGGCGGGATCGGGCCTGGCGCCCGCGGACAAGAAGCTCTACGCCCTGCGCGACATTACCTCGACCGTCGAGTCGATCGCGCTGATCGCCAGCTCCATCATGAGCAAGAAGATCGCCGAGGGCACGGGAGCCCTCGTCCTGGACGTCAAGGTCGGCTCGGGTGCCTTTATGAAGGACCTGGACGCTGCGCGCGAGCTGGCCCGCACGATGGTCGACCTCGGACGTGACGCTGGGGTCGCCACGCGCGCCCTCCTCACAGACATGTCCGTGCCGCTGGGGCGCAAGATCGGCAACGCCCTCGAGGTGGAGGAATCCGTCGAGGTGCTCGCCGGCGGCGGGCCCGCCGACGTTATTGAGCTGACGTGCGAGCTCGCGCGCAACATGCTCGACCTCGCGGGGGTGCGCGACGCCGACGTGGAGGCAGCCCTGGCGGACGGGCGTGCGATGGACCGCTGGCGCGCGATGATCCGCGAGCAGGGCGGAGACCCCGATGCTGCGCTGCCGCGCGCCGCGCACACCCACCAGGTCCTCGCCGAGGCAGGGGGAACCGTCGTGGGCATGGACGCCCTATCCGTGGGCGTGGCCTCGTGGAGGCTGGGCGCTGGCCGAGCCGTCAAGGAGGACCCCGTGCAGGCGGGCGCCGGCATCGAGATTCACGCCAAGCCGGGCGAGACAGTCACCGCAGGCCAACCCCTGCTGACGCTCCACACCGACGACGAGTGGCGCATCGAGCGCGCGCTGGAGTCCCTCTCCGGTGCCATCGAGATCGCCGACGGGGTCACCCCCGAGCCGCGCAGCGTCGTCCTGGAGACGGTGTCCTAACGGCGGAGCGGCGCGAGCGCACGGGGAGGAGGAATCGTGGAACGGCGCGACGAACAGTCGATCGAGGCGGTCAAGCTCTACTACCAGCAGGGCCTTAGCCAGGCCGAGGTCGCCACCCGCATGGGCCTGTCGCGCCCCACGGTCGCCAAACTCCTCGCGCACGGCCGCGAGCGCGGCTTCGTGACCATCGAGATCCATGATCCGCGCGAGGACGCTTCGGAGATCGCCCTGCGGCTGGAGAAGTGCTTCGGCCTGGCCTGTGCGCGCGTCGCCCACGGCGCGGGCGCGACTGAGGACGAGGCCATCGAGCAGGTCGGCCGCGTCGGTGCGGATGTGGTGACTCAGCTCGTGCGCGACGGCATGAGCGTGGGCATCTCCTGGGGGCGCACGATGAGTGCGCTCGCGGCTCACCTGCCCCGTGCCCCTCGCGTGGGCGTGCGCGTCGTCCAGCTCAAGGGCGGGGCGTCGTTTTCCGAGAGGGCGACGCACGATTTTGAGATCATGCGTTCCTTCTGCGAGGCCTTCGGTGCGGAGCCGCGCTACCTGCCGTTGCCCGTTATTTTCCAGGACACGGCGATGCTCTCGATCGTGCGTCGCGACCGGTCGATCGAGCGGATCTTGGAGGAGGGGCGCGGTGTGGACGTGGCGGTGTTTACCGTTGGTTCCCTGGGGCGCGAGGCCCTCGCGCTCAACCTTGGCCAGCTCGAGGACGACGAGGTGGAGGCGCTCCTGCGCGACGCAGTCGGGGACGCATGCTCGCGATTTTTCACGCGCGAGGGTGACGTCGCCCTGGCCTCGGTCGACCGCAGGACGGTTGGCATCACGCTCGACGAGCTGCGCTCTCGCCCTGTGCGGGTGCTCGTTGCTGGCGGGCGTGTGAAAGCGGAGGCGCTGGGCACGGCGCTTCACATGGGGTTGGCCACGCATCTGGTGGTCGACCAGGACCTGGCTCTCGCGCTGCTGGAACGGCCGCGTGGGGCAGCCCCGCGTGGGGTGCGTGATAGCACTCCAAGCGGATGAGAACATTTGTCAAACCACTCGTTGACACATTTCAATTGCACGGCATAGCCTTGCGACAAAGGTAAAGAAGCCTCGACGGAGCCCCGGCTCCTCGACACCACAGGAGGACACATGCGCTCGACACCGCACATCAACCCCACCGCTCCCATCGCGCCGACGATCCTCCTGCCCGGAGACCCGCTGCGCGCGAAGTTCATCGCCGAGACCTACCTGGAGGACGCCCAGCAGTTCAACGCCGTGCGCAACATGCTGGGCTACACCGGCACCTACCGTGGCACACAGGTCTCCGTCATGGGCTCGGGCATGGGCATCCCCTCGATCTCGCTGTACGCCCACGAGCTGATCCACGAGTTCGGCTGCACGCGCCTCGTGCGCGTGGGCACGTGCGGCGCCCTGCAGCCCGGCGTCAACCTCTACGACGTGGTGGTCGCCCAGGCCGCGTGCTCGAACTCGGCGTTCCTCGACCAGTATCAGATCCCCGGCTCCTACGCTCCGATCGGCTCCTTCCGCCTCATCGACGACGTCGTGCGCCGCGCCCGCGAGGCCGACGTGCCGATCCACGTGGGCAACATCCTCTCCTCCGACACGTTCTACAACGCGAATCCGACCTTCAACGAGGCGTGGCAGCGCATGGGCGTGCTCGCGGTCGAGATGGAGTCCGCCGGCCTGTACGCGACCGCCGCCCACGCGGGCGTCGAGGCCGTGGGTATCTTTACGGTCTCGGACTCCCTGGTCACGGGCGAGGCCACCGACGCTCAGGCGCGTCAAACGTCCTTTACCACCATGATGGAGCTGGCCCTGCCCCTGGCCCAGCTGTGATGCGACAAGAAAGTAGTTCCATGAACAAGCGTGACGTGGCCGCGATGATCGACCACACGATCCTCAAGCCCGAGGCCACCCAGGCAGACGTGGCCCGCATCGTCGAGGAGGGTGCCGCGGCCGGCACCTTCTCGGTATGCGTGTCCCCCTCGATGCTGCCCCTGGACGTTCCCGAGGGCCTGAAGGTCGCCTGTGTGGTCGGCTTCCCCTCGGGTGCGGTCAAGCCCCAGGTCAAGGCCTTCGAGGCCGCCCAGGCCGTCGCCGACGGCGCGGACGAGATCGACATGGTCATCAACATCGAGCTGGTGAAGGACGCGCGCCTCCACGAGCTCGAGGAGGAGATCGCGGCCGTGCGCCGCGTCGTCCCCGCCCCGCGCATCCTCAAGGTCATCATCGAGTCCGCCGCACTGACGGACGACGAGATCGTCGCCGCCTGCACCGCCTCGGTGGCGGCGGGCGCGGACTTCGTCAAGACCTCGACGGGCTTCCACCCCGCGGGCGGCGCCTCGACCCACGCGGTCGCGCTCATGCGCGCCACGGTCGGCGACGCCCTGGGGGTCAAGGCCTCGGGCGGCATCCGCGACGCCGAGACCGCCCTGGCAATGATCGAGGCCGGAGCCTCCCGCCTGGGAGTGTCTGCGACCAACGCCATCCTGGCAGGACTGGAGGACTAAAGACGATGGAGCTGCTCGAGCGCGCCCGCCAGTGGGCGAGCCACGACCCTGACCCCGCCACCGCCTCGTCCCTCAGCGCCGACATCGAGGCCGCACAGCGCGGCGACGAGGAGGCTGCGGCCCGCGTGGGTGCGGCCATGAACGGCCCCCTCCAGTTCGGCACCGCCGGCCTGCGAGGCGTCGTAGGTCCGGGCGAATCCCGCATGAACCTCGCGGTCGTCATCCGCGCGACCGCAGGCCTGTGCGAGGTCGTCAAGCGCCACGCAACGGGCACCCCCACGCTGGTCGTCGGCTGCGACGCCCGCTACGGATCCTCCGAATTCGCCACGGCCGCCTGCCGAGTCGCTTCGGCTGCCGGCGTGCGCGTTCTCGCGCTGCCGCAGGCCAACCCCACCCCGCTGACCTCCTTCTCGATGCTGCACTTCGACGCGGACGCGGGCGTCATGGTGACCGCCTCCCACAACCCCGCCCCGGACAACGGCTACAAGGTTTACCTGGGCGGCACTGTCGTACAGGGCGACGGGCGCGGCGTCCAGATCGTCCCGCCCTTCGACGCGGAGATTGCGGCGGCCATCGAGGCTGCACCGCCCGCGGACGAGGTCCCGATGAACGACGACCTTATCGAGGCCGTGGATCCGCGCGAGGAATACGTGGCCTGCGCGTCAGCCCTGGCCTCGGGCGAGGCCTCCGCGCGCGAGGATCTGCGCATCGTCCTGACCGCCATGCACGGCGTGGGTGCTGCAATCACCTCACGCGTCCTGTCTGAGGCCGGTTTCTCTCACGTCTCCCTTGTGGCGGCGCAGGCCGATCCCGATCCGGACTTCCCGACCGTGCCCTTCCCCAACCCCGAAGAGGCCGGCGCCCTCGACATGGCGATCGAGCAGGCGCGCGAGCAGGGGGCCGACCTCATCATTGCGGTCGACCCCGACGCGGACCGCTGCGCGCTTGCGGTGCCCGACCCCACCTCGGAGATGGGATGGAGCCCGCTCAGCGGCGACCAGATCGGCTCGCTTCTGGGCGAGTTCCTGGCCTCGCGCGGCATGAAGGGCTCGCTCGCGAACTCGATCGTGTCTTCGCGCCTGCTCTCGCGCATCGCCCGCGCTCATGGCCTGGACCATCACACGACGCTCACGGGTTTCAAGTGGATCGCCCGGGCCCCCGGGCTTGGGTTCGGCTACGAGGAGGCCATCGGCTTTTGCCCCGACCCCGCCCACGTGCGCGACAAGGACGGCATCGCGACGTCGGTCGTCGCTGCCTCCCTGGTGGCCGCGCTCAAGGCACAGGGATGCAGCGTGTGGGACGAGCTGGAGCGCCTGGCGCGTCTGCACGGCCTGCACGTGAGCTCGCCGCTGACCTTCCGCGTCGAGCAGATCGAGCAGATCGCCAGCGGCATGGCGCGCCTGCGTGCCCAGCCACCGAGCGTTCTTGCCGGCTCTCCCGTCGTCGAGGTTTCGGACCTGTCGCAGGGGTACCGTGGCCTGCCGCCCACCGATGGCGTCCTCGTGCTCACCGAGGCGGGGGACCGCGTCATCGCGCGCCCCTCGGGCACCGAGCCAAAGCTCAAGTGCTACCTCGAGGTGATCCTGCCGGTCGCCGAGGGGGAGGCGCTGCCCTGGGAGCAGGCGCGTGAGCGTCTCGACTCAATTAAGGGAGCTTTTGCCGAGATTATTGGCCTGTAGAGGTGTATCGGGACTCCGTCGGCGTATTTTCTGTGGGTATAGCCCTGCGTGAAGAAATAGATAACGCTATACTTGCGTATATGGCAACTCACAGTGAATCGCTGGCGGAGGCCCTTCCCTTCGCCGACCGGCCCGTCGAGAAGGCGCCCGGCCACTGGGTCCTCGCACGCGCCGGAAAGACTGTGCTGCGCCCCGGCGGCCTCGCCCTCAGTACGTGGGCGCTCAAGCGTGCCGTGTTGGCCGGCTCGGACGTCGTCGAGTTCGCGCCCGGCCTGGGCGTCACGGCCTCGGCGATTATTGGGGTGGGCCCCGCCTCCTACATCGGCGTGGAGCGCGATCCGAACGCCTCCGCGCGCGTGGACGCCATCGCCTCGGGCGTGGGGCGCTGTGTGAACGCTGATGCTGCCGAGACCGGCCTGCCGGATGAGAGCGCGGACGTCGTCGTCGGCGAAGCCATGCTCTCCATGCAGGGAGAGAAAGCCAAGCGAGCCATCATGAGCGAGGCCGCGCGCATCCTGCGCCCCGGCGGCCGCTACGTCATCCACGAGCTGGCGATGTGCCCCGACACGATCGCGGAAGAACCCGCCACTGAGATCCGCCGCGCGCTCGCCCGCGCCATCAATGTCAACGCCCGCCCCCTCACCGTCGCAGACTGGAGGCGCGCGCTCGAAGAGGTCGGCCTCGTCGTCGAAGAGACCCGGATCGCGCCGATGGCCCTCCTCAAGCCCGGCCGCATGATTGCCGACGAGGGCGTGCGTGGAGCCCTGCGCATCATGCGCAACGTCGCACGGGACAAAGACCTGCGTGAACGCGTCACGACGATGGCGCGCACGTTTAAGAAATATGATCGACACCTGTGCGGCGTTGCCATCGTCGCGCGCAAACCCAAGGAGAGCCAATGAGCCTGTCGCCCGAATCGAACACCGAGGTCCCCACGCCCATCATGACGGACC
>JAHACW010000001.1 GCA_018375675.1 Actinomyces sp.
GCCGCCGGCGTGCTCGCCTCTAGCGGCATTCTGCTTCCCCCGGCTGCTGCTGCGGTGTTGATGTCGCTGTCGACGATTGTGGTGGCGCTTAACGCTCAGCTGCTGCGCCGGATTGATCTGGACCCGGCCCGCCTGTGAACTGCGCCCCGAAACTTGGACGCGTTTAATGGTAGCCGTTCTGCGGCTTCCCGTAGGGCCTGATCCCGGTATTCTGCCGGGGTCAGGCCCTTGAGCTTTACTTGGCGTCGTGTTGTGTTCCAGTGCGTGATGTAGGCGTCGAGGTCGGCTTTGAAGCGCTCGTTGACGACACCCCTTGACACCTATACCCCCTAGGGGTACCATCACTTCCATGAGCAACGAACACGGCTACCACGGCAACACCGAGAATCATCTCGCGCGCCTGCGCCGCATCGAAGGCCAGGTGCGCGGCCTGCAGCGCATGATCTCGCAGGGCGAGTACTGCATCGACATCCTCACGCAGGTCTCCGCCGTCCAGTCCGCGCTCGATTCGGTCGCGGTCAACCTGCTCAAAGACCACATGAACCACTGCGTCGTCACGGCGGCGCGCGAATCCGACGAGGCCGCGCAGGCCAAAGTCGACGAGGCGGCCGCGGCCATCGCGCGCCTCATCAAGTCCTAACCCCAAGGAGAAACCATGACCACCGAGATCGATCGCACCATTGAGCTGTCCGTCGACGGCATGACCTGCGGCCACTGCGTGATGAGCGTCAGCGAAGAGCTGAGCGAGATCCCCGGCGTGAAGAACGTCGACGTGATCCTCAACTCGGGCGCCACCTCCAAGGTGACGGTCCTGACCGACACCCCCCTGGACGACGCGGCGCTGAGCGACGCAGTCTCCGAGGCCGGCTTCACGCTGGTCGGCATCTCGCGCGACTTCTGAGGTTCTCCACACCTCACCGACGAGGTCGGGGCACTTTCCCGGCCTCGTTTCCTTTCACCCGATACATACCCCCGGAGGGTACCAATGTCCACCGACTCCGTGACGACCACTCCCGCGGTCGCCCCTTCTTCTCCTGAGGCCACCCCGGCCTCGACCCCCGCTCCCCAGGTCGGCGAAGGCACCCGCGCCCACGCCGCCGACATGCTCCGACGCCTCATCGTTTCCGCGCCACTGGGCATCCTCGCGGCGATTCTGTCGATGGTGCCCGCCTGGCAGTTCACGGGGTGGCAGTGGGTCGTCGCGGCGATCACGATCCCGGTCGTCACATGGGGCGCGTGGCCCTTCCACCGGGCGGCCTTCGCGGCGGGTCGCCACGGGTCGACGACGATGGACACGCTGGTCTCGCTCGGCGTTATCGCCTCGACGCTGTGGAGCTGGTGGGCGCTGCTGTGGGGCGGTGCGGGGATGCTCGGCATGCGCATGCAGATGAGCCTGATCCCGCGCGCGGCGCACGCCGGCCACGCGGAGATCTACTTCGAGGTCGCGTCCACGATCGTCGTGTTCCTGCTGACGGGACGCTACCTGGAGGCGCGCGCACGCTACCGCGCGGGCGACGCACTGCGTTCGCTGCTGAGCATGGGTGCGAAGGAGGCGACGCTCGTGAGCGTCGACCCCGCGACCGGCGAGCGCTCCGAGAGCGTCGTACCCGCCTCGTCCCTGCAGGTCGGCGACCTGTTCACGGTGCGCCCGGGCGAGAAGGTGGCAACCGACGGCATCATCGTCGAGGGTTCCTCCGCCCTGGACACCTCGCTCCTGACGGGCGAGTCCGTGCCCGTGGACGCCGCCCCCGGCGACGCAGTGACGGGTGCGACCGTCAATACGTGGGGGTCCCTGCTGGTGCGCGCCACGCGCGTCGGCTCGGACACGACGCTCGCGCAGATGGGGCGCATGGTCGCCGAGGCCCAGGCCGGAAAGGCGCCCGTCCAGCGACTCGCGGACCAGATCTCCGGCGTGTTCGTGCCGATCGTCATCGTCGTTTCCCTGCTGACGCTCGGGGGCTGGCTGCTCGCGGGCGGCGGCGTGCAGGCCGCGTTCACGGCGGCCGTCGCCGTTCTGGTCGTAGCGTGCCCGTGCGCGCTCGGCCTGGCCACGCCCACCGCGATCCTCGTCGGGTCGGGGCGCGCCTCGCAGCTGGGCATCCTCATCAAGAACGCGGAAATCCTCGAGCAGACGCGCTCGATCGACACGATGCTGCTGGACAAGACGGGCACGGTCACGACGGGCGTCATGTCCCTCGAGTCAGTCGCCGTCGCGCCCGGCGCGGGCGAGGCCTCGGCCCTGTCCCTGGCCGCCTCCGTCGAGTCCCTCTCCGAGCACCCCGTCGCCCGCGCCATCACGTTGGGTGCCGCAGACCGCGGCCTGTCGCTCGTCCCCGTGACGGCATTCGCGAACCAGCCCGGGCTCGGCGTCGTCGGCATCACCGCGCAGGGCGGCGTGCTGGTCGGCCGCCCGTCGTGGCTTGCATCCCTGGGCATCGACGTGCCCTCCTCCCTCCTCGATGCCGTGCGCGAGGCCGAGGCCTCGGGCGCCTCCGCCGTCGTCGCGGCCCTCGCGCCGCAGCTCGGCCGAGTGGCGACCACCGAAGCCGTCACCCCCATGCCGGAGGCCCACACGCACGTCGTCCTGCCCGGCCCCGACGCCAAGCTGCCCCTCGCAACCCTCACCATGAGCGTGGGCGGCATGACCTGCGCATCCTGCGTGAGCCGCGTCGAACGCAAGCTCGGCAAGCTCGACGGCGTGAAGGCCGAGGTCAACCTCGCCACCGAATCCGCTCGCATCACGCTCACCGCCCCGCACAGCGACGAGGAACTCGAGGCCGTCGTCAACGCCGCCGGGTATTCCGGCACCGTCACCTCCCGTTCCGAGGCCGCGACCGCCGACGGCGCACCCGCGGCTGGCGGCAGCGCGAGTGGGGATACCGGTACCCCCACCCAGCCCGGCACCACCCCGGGCGCGGGCGAGCAGGAGGGGGCCCCGGCCTCGTCCCTGGTGATCCCCGAGCGCGTGGAGGGCCAAGCGATCGCAGCGCTCGTCGTGCGCGACACGATCAAGGAGTCCTCCACGGATGCGATCGCTCAGCTGCGCGAACTCGGCATCGAGCCGATCCTGCTGACCGGCGACAACGAGGCGGCGGCCCGCCACGTCGCGGGTCAGGTGGGCATCGAGCGCGTCATCGCGGGAGTCCTGCCCGACGGCAAGCGCAATACTGTCGCCGATCTACAAGCAGAGGGCCGCACGGTCGCGATGGTGGGCGACGGCGTGAACGATGCTGCCGCCCTCGCGCAGGCGAGCGCGAAGGGCCTGGGCATCGCGATGGGCTCGGGCACGGACGTGGCGATCGAGGTTGCGGACATGACGCTCATGAACTCGTCGCTCACCTCGGCGGCAACCGCAATCCGAGTGTCGCGCCGAACGCTGCGCATCATCAAGGAGAACCTGTTCTGGGCGTTCTTCTACAACGTGCTGATGGTGCCGCTCGCGATCGCTGGGCTCCTCTCCCCCATGCTGGCGAGCGCCGCGATGGCATGCTCGTCCGTGTTCGTAGTCCTCAACTCGCTGCGCCTGCGCACAGCCAAGTAGTCGCACAAACGGCACGAGTGCCGCGTGGCCGGACATCCGGCTGCGCGGCACTTCTCGTATTACGAGGTGCGGCGCGCGACGCGGAAGCCCTGCTTGGCGTAGACGGTCTCGTAGGTGTGGCCGGGGTGGGCGGCGCTCCCCCACGACTCGGCATCGACCTGCTGGTCGCCCCACGCGTAGGAGCGCGCGTCGATAACGACATACTCCGGAGGGGTATCCAAGGTGCCAGTCGTTCCCACCCAGTAGACCTCACGACCGGGCACGAGACGCGCAAGCAGCGTCGTATCGGTTTCGACGCTCACCCCCTCGGGCACCGCGTCGAGCGCGCCGAGGGCTGCGGCCATGCGCGGGTCCTCCTTGAGGTCGGGCAGATGCCACAGCGGCAGCGACGAGGCCGTGAGAGCCAGCGACGCAGCGGGCACACACGCAACCGCCCAGGCCGCAACGCGCCAGCCCAGGTTCGACGAGGCCGAGGCCTCGTCACCGGGTTCCGCGCCGGTTTCGGCGGTAGCGCGCTCGGGCGCGAGCCACTGGTCGATAACGTCCAGCAGCGAGCACGCCGCGATGGGGACGAGCACTGCGTTGTAGTGCCACGAGTTCCAGCCGTAGTAGGCCTCGACCGAGCCCGCGAAGCGCCACGCGAGCGTCGGCGCTACCAGCGCGAACCACGGGGAGGCCGTGCCCACGAAGCCGGCACCGGCCGCCAGGACGATGAGGGTCACAAGCTTGACAGAGGGGGTCGTCAAAATATCCCAGAGGGAGGGGATTGCGTGCGCTGCGGTGGTTCCGCCGGTCGGCGTGCCCGCCCCGGTCGCGGCCCCATCGAGGGAGTAGGCCCACGTGCCCGCCGGGTTCATCGCCGGGAGCAGCACCTTCACCGTCACCACAAACGCGACGATTCCGAACAGAGCGTACGCTATCGACCGCAGGACAGCAGACCGTCCTTCGCGTCGACGGCGCCAGGCGATCGCGAGACCTGCCATGAACACCGTCAGCCCAAGATCCTCCTTGACAAGGACCAGCGGGGCCAGCCACGCCATGCACGCACCCCAGCGCCGCTCGACGAAGGCGACGCCTCCGAACGCCAGCAGCGGGACGGCCACGCAGACCTCGTGGAACTGGGCGCCGACCGCGCCCTGCAGCCCCCACCCCAGGCCATAGGCGAGCCCGACGAGGAGGGCACCGCCTCGGCCGAGGAGACGCTGCGCGAGGCGCGCGATCGGCAACACCGACGCCGCGATCAGCAGGTCCTGGACGACGAGGAGGGTCAGCGCGGAGGGGAAGAGACGAAAGATCGGCCCCAGGAGCGCCAGGATCGGATGGAAGTGATCACCCAGCAGGTTATAGCCGGGCCCCTTGATGGGGACGATGGGCGCCTCGAAGCGCGAGTAGGCCTGGACGGCCTCGGCGAAGATGCCCAGGTCCCACGAGGGGGCGACGAGCGCGCGCCACTGAGCCACCGAGTAGCAGACGTAGAGCGCGCCGACGGCGCACGCAATGACGGTGGGCAGCCACCAGGTCGTCACTAGGCGACCGACGGCTAGTCGATCCGGACCCTTCACCCGACCATCTCCGAACGGCGCACGTCAGAGGAGTCAGTTGCATCCGCCTCATCGCGGGCCGAGGCCGGGGCCGGGTAGGGCACGCCGATACCCTGTTCGTGGTCGGCGCGGCGCTTCGAGCGCGCGTCGGAGTGGAAGAGCTGGCTGACCGTGGCGCGCACGGCGTCGAACATGCGCGCCGGGCGGTTGAGCGAGCCGAGCGAGCGGTCCGCGCCCGAGTGCGCGAAGTTGCAGGGGACCTCCATGACGGACAGGCCCGCGCGCAGCACGCTGATGGTCATGGCGGCCTCGAGCACGTAGCGGCCGCTGAACGGCATGGCCGCGTCGATGGCCTCACGCGTCAGGCAGCGCTGGTAGCTGAGGGGGTAGTGACAGTTCCAGCCGGTCTTGCGGCGGATGAGCCTGCGGGCGACGCCCGGCCCGTAGCCGGAGTACTCGCGGCCAGTCGCGGGCACGGCGATCGCCATGTCGGCCTGGCGAGCAAAAACGGCCTCGACGAGGGCGGTGGCCTCGACCGCGGATTCGCCGAGGTCGGGAGAGAGAAGCAGGATGTGGCGGGGCGGCCCGTCGGGGCGGTCGCGCATGGCGGCGACCTTCACGCCGGTCTCGATGGCCGAGGCGCGCCCACGCTCGACGGAGTGGCGCACGACGACGGCACCGGCGGCCCGAGCGGCACGCCCGGTGTCATCCGTGGAACCATCGTCGACGACAATGAGGAGGTCAACGCTGGGTATCGCGCGGCACGCGCGCACGGTGGCCGCGACGGCGCGTCCGACGTTGTGTGCAGCGATGACGGCGGCGACGCGCTGCGGCTGGGAACCTCGAGATCCGGAGGGATAGTTCACGACTAACAGTCTACGGGCGGCGGGGCGCAATCGCGTCCCACCGCCCGTAATGTGAGCGACAAGCCTATCTAAACGACAGGTAAAAATGTGCTTAGCGGATCGTCACAGCTCGGGAGACGAGGCCCTGACGTGCGCGGCGTTCCTTGTCATCCAGGCGCTCAGTGACCTTGAGGGCCTCCTCGAGAGCCTTGGCAAGGGCCTGCGTGCCGGGCGCGACGTCGGCAGCGCTGGCACCCTCGGGCAGCTCGAAGACCGGGACGATCAGGCCGCACGCGCGGAAGGAACCCACGTAGCGGGAGCCCTCGCCGACGTTGGCCTCGCCGCGCGCGGCCAGGCGGGCGAGCGCGTCGAAGAGCTTGGTCTCGTCGTTGTCCGTCAGGAAACGCACGAAGTTACGATTCATCTCGCACCAGTACGCGCCGAGGACGCCGGGCACGGGCTCGGTCGGGATGATCTCGTCGCGGTTCTGCTCGAGGGCGCGACGCGTCTGGTCGTCAATCTCCTCGGCAGGGTCGAACCAGAAGGAGAAGTCCTCCTCGAGCTTCATGTCCGTGAAGCTGTCGAGGTCGACGATGTCCTGGAGACGCTCGGAGGGCTCGCGCACATCGATCGAGATGACGCCCTCGTCGCCCGCCTCCTTCGCGGCGATGGCCGCGAGCAGCGCGGCGCCCGCGTCGTGGCTGAGGTCCGCGGAGTTCGAGCGGGTCTGCAGCGCAACGAGGATGCGGCCGTCGGGGCGCACCATCGCGGGGTGGCCCTCAGGCAGGAGAGTGACGAAGTCGAATTCGACGGCGCCGTGGTCGGCGTCGGTGCGTGCGGTCAGCGTGGCCGCCGGGATGAGCTCGCGCATGGCGACCAGCTCGATCTCCTTCGGCAGACCCTCGTAGGGGCGCGCGACGAAGGGGATCGGCGGGCGATACGCCTTGAGCTTGGCGGGATCGGTGACCTTCTTACGGCGGCTAGCTTTACCCATGGGTGTAATCGTAGCGGGTTTCGCTCAATCGACGAGGTGAGGGCTGGGCGAGCCGGTCCACGCACCCCGGCCCACGCCTCGTCAGCGGGCGGCGCCCCGGGCGATGACCTCCACGCCGGGCAGGGCCGCGCGGTAGGCGTCGAGGAAGCGCTCGTACCCGGCCACGCCCTCGGGGGTGGGTTCCAGAGTCGAGACCGCAGCGCCCGCGAAGACACGCTCGGAAAGGTACTCCGGCAGGGCGGGCGCGGCCTCGTCCCCTGCGAGGACCGAGCGGTAGCGCGCGAGCACCGCGATGCCCCACGCGCCACCCTCGCCCGCTGTGTCGCCAACGGACACGGGGATGTTCAGCGAGTCCGCGAGGATCTGCTGGGCGACGCCCGGGGTCTTGAACAGGCCACCGTGGGCGAAGAGCGAGTCGAGGCGCACGCCCTCGTCGCTCAGGATGTCGACTCCGATACGCACGGCCGCGAAGATGCTCATGAGCTGGGCGCGCACGGCGTTGGCGAGGCTCACGCGCGCGTCGGCGGTGTGGGTGAAGACCGGCTGCGCCGCCTCCTGGCCGACGAGCGGCTCGGCGGACAGCGTGTTGTAGGCCATAACGCCGCCCGCGTCGGCCTCGCCCGTGAGCGCGTGGTTGTAGAGGGCGTCGTAGATCGCCGGGACACTGACGTCGGCGCCGACCAGGCGAGCAAAGTCCGCAAACCAGCCGACCCACGCGTCGAGCTCGGACGCGCCGTTGTTCGAGTGCACCATGGCGACGGGCGAGCCGTCGGGCGTGGTCACCATGTCGATCTCGGTGTGCAGCTCGGTGAGGGAGCGCTCGAGGACAGCCATCAGGAAGACGGAGGTGCCGCACGAGATGTTGCCCGTGCGCTGGGCGATCGCGTTCGTGGCGATCATGCCCGTGCCCGCGTCACCTTCCGGCGGGCACAGCCCGATACCGGCCTGAAGCGTGCCGGTCGGGTCGATGAGCGCGGCGCCCTCGGGTGTCAGCGTCCCCGCTTCCTCGCCTGCGCTCAGCACGGTTGGAAGGACGTCACGCAGGCGCCACGGGACCCGGTCCTGAACCAGGGCCTCGTACTGATCGAGGTAGGACTCCACATAGGTACCGGTTTCCGAGTCGATCGGGAACATACCCGAGGCATCACCGACACCCAGGACGTGACGGCCCGTCAGCTGGTGGTGGACCCAGCCGGCCAGCGTCGTCAGGCGGGCGACGCGCGGCGCATGTTCCTCGGAGTCGAGGACCGCCTGGTGCAGGTGCGCGATCGACCAGCGCAGCGGAATGTTGAAGCCGAAGAGACGGGTGAGTTCATCGGCCGCGCGGCCGGTGTTCGTGTTGCGCCACGTGCGGAACGGCGCGAGCAGGTTGCCCTCGGCATCGAAGGCGAGGTAGCCGTGCATCATCGCAGAGATGCCGATCGAACCATAGGACGTGGGGGTGACGTCGTAGCGCTCACGCACGTCAGCCACCAGGGATGCGTAGGCGCTTTGCAGGCCGGCGACGACCTCGTCGAGGGTGTACGACCACAGGCCGCCCTCCAGATGGTTCTCCCACCCGTGGCCGCCGGTGGCAAGCACCTCGTGGTCGGGGCCGATCAGGACGGCCTTGATGCGGGTCGAGCCAAACTCGATGCCGAGCGCGGTGTCAGCGGCGGCGATGGCGGCGCGAGGGTCGGTGCTCACGTGTGCTCCTTGGGTCTTCATTGACGAGGCCGGGGCCGGGGTTGCGTTAACGATAACACTTTCACACGCGCGACGACAGCGACCTGTCGTCCTTTATCTGACACCCTGTTCGCTATTAGTGTCTTGATCCCGGATTATCGACCAGGCATCTAGCGCTGACCTACCGAGCGCCGAAGCCCGCGATGAAGAGCTCACGCGCGCGGTCGATGGCGGCGAGTTCCTTGTCGGTAAGCGGCTTGGTGGCGCTGCGCTCGATGAAGGTCAGAACGACGGACGCGTAGACGTCTGCGGCCAGTGGAAGCACCTCGTCGCCCATGCGACCACGGGCCCAATCGGTAAATACCGAACAGCACGTGCGATAAAGCTGCTCATGCAGGTCGCCGTCGCCTCCCACACGGATCGCCAGCAGTGTTTTCAGGGCATTGCCGTTACGCGCGTAGACATCAGCCAGGTGACGGGCGACGTCGCGAGTCTCGTGCTCCTCTCCGAACCACAGGCCCTGAAGCGCCGGGGTGATCTCCTCAAGGAGGAAGGAGACGACCTCGGCGAGGAGGGCGTCCTTGTCGGTGTAGTGGTCGTAGAAGGTCGTGCGCGAGACCATCGACGCGGCGCAGATGTCGGTGACGCTCACGTGCGCATACGGCTTTGCCTGGCACGCCTTGACGAGGCCGGAGCGGATCGCCCGACGCGTCTTCCGGATGCGCAGGTCCAGGTTCTTTTCGGCTTCGCGCCCATGCTTATCCGCGCTGCGCAGGAACATGTCTCTCCGATCATTTTTCCGCTATCAATAGGCTTATCCTACGCATAGCGGCCGCTCCGTCCGGTATCCAACACTCCGTTTGTTATTGTGCGGCCCACCGCACGTAGGCCGGCAATACAGTCGATGCATGTTCAGCGAATACACCGGCAACCGCCAATTTGACCTGCAGCTCAACCGTTACCTCGGACCGATTCTGGACCGGCCTGGAATGGATCGGTTTTCAACGAGCACCCTTGCCCGCATCCGTTCCACTTCCCAGATCACGGAGTTCGCCCAACGCATGGCGGCTCGCTTCGACGCCGAGGGGGACGCGGAGGCCGCGTGGCGACTCTACTTTCTGGCCGCCTTCTACCTGCCCGAGCACGACCAGCGAAAGCGGCACTTCATCGAAGCGGCATCGCGTAACTTCGACGCCTCTCATACTCACCTGGCGATGCGCCGACACACAGTCCCTTACAAAGATGGCTCACTGACGGCGATCCACTGGCAGGCTGATCCTGACGATCGTGCCCGCTTCCCCGACGCACCTTCCACCCTCGTCATGATGAATGGCTTCGACGGATACGCGGAGGAGATCATGGCGTTCGCCGAGCGCTTCCCCTGCCGCCCCTTCGACGTCGTTACCTTCGACGGACCCGGACAGGGACACACCGCCCTGGCGGGCATGCCTCTGGAGCCACGTTGGGAACTCCCAACGACCGCCGTCCTGGACTACTTCGGCCTCGACAGCGCCGCCGCCCTCGGGGTCTCCTTCGGCGGCTACCTCGTCATGCGGGCCGCCGCCCACTGCCCGCGCATCAGCCACGTGATCGCCTTCGACATGATGTACCAGCTACTGGACGGGCTGACACTACCCCTGCCCGCACCCATCCGCCCGCTCGCGGCCTCGATTGTCAAGCGCGCCCGTCCCGCATGGCTCTTCGACGCGACCATGTCCGTCGCAGCCCACGCGAGCGCGGACCTCGCGTGGAAACTGCAGCAGGCGCGCCACCTGACGGGACTGGATAAGCCGAGCGACGTCCTGCGGGCGCTGGCGGCGTACACGATGGAGCCCCTTGCGGGCATGATCCGCCAGCCCTGCCTGGTGATGGCGGGCGACGCGGACCAGTACGTCCCCTTTGAGCGCCTGTCCGATGTGCGCCGCATTCTTGCGGGCGCGGCTTCGCTGGACGTGCGCACTTTCCACGAGGCCGAGGACCCAGGCATGGCCCAGCACTGCCAGGTAGGTGATCTGGACCGCGCCTTCGCGATCATGGGCGACTGGCTCAGCGGCCAGCGACCCCGCAGCGACGCATGATCGCGTGCATGACGGCGGCGGCACCGTCGTTTTCGACGGCGGCCGTCACGTGGTCGGCGTGGGCACGCACCTCGTCGGAGGCCCCACCCATGGCGACGCCGAAAGCCGCCCACTCGATCATCGCGATGTCGTTCGTACCGTCGCCAACGGCGACGGTCCCACACGCGGGCAGGCCGAGACGCTGACGCAGAGACTCCAGGCCACTCGCCTTGGTCACCCCGAGCGGCTCAATATCCGCCCAGGACGTCCAGCCGACGAAGACCTCGTGGGTGCGCGACACATCCAGGGAGGCGAGGATCCGATCGAACTCCTCACGATCCATGTCGGCGGCGCGCACGACGATTTTCGGCGTGGGCGTGGAGGCGAGCTCCTCCATCGACACGATGCGGTGATCGCTCCCCTCGATCTCGTTGTTCGGGAAGGGAGCGGAGAGCAGGATGTCGGGGTGCGGCATCGACGCGAACACCGAGCCGGGCACGGCCGAGGCGATCTCCTCCAGGATCGGGCCGGGCACGAAGGTGCGCTCCTCGACGATCTCACACGTCCCGCCGCTCACGCGCACGAGGGTCGCGCCGTTATTGCACAGCGCCCACCCGTCCGTGAACTCCAGGGCATCAAGAACGGGAATCACGCCCTCCAGCGCGCGACCCGAGGCGATGAGCACCTGGGCGCCCGCGGCGGCGAGGCCGTGGATCCCCTCGAGGACGCGCGGGGTCGCCCCCGCGGGGGTGAGGATCGTGCCGTCAATGTCGAGCGCGACCAACACCTGGCCCGCCGACGTCGGAAAGTCGGCGGACAGGGCGGCCGAGGCCTCGTCGAGAAGAACCTCGAAGGGGCGAGCGACTTCCCCGGTGGAGGGGACCGTCAGGAAGCGCTCTTGGCTCATCGAGCGACCGGGCTCAGAACCTCGAGGCCGCCCAGGTAGGGACGCAGGGCCTCGGGCACGTAGATCGAGCCGTCCGCCTGCTGGTGATTCTCCAGGAAGGCGACAATCCAGCGGGTCGTGGCCAGCGTGCCGTTCAGGGTGGCAACCGCGGTCATGCCGTCCTCGCGACGCTCGCGAATGCCGAGGCGGCGCGCCTGGAACGTCGTGCAGTTCGAGGTCGACGTGACCTCCATGTAGCGCTCCTGAGTGGGCAGCCACGCCTCGCAGTCGAACTTGCGGGCAGCGGAGGTACCCAGGTCGCCGGCGGCCGTGTCGATGACGCGGTAGGGCAGCTCAACCTTGGCGAGCATCTCCTCTTCCCATGCGAGGAAGCGCTGGTGCTCCTCGGCGGCGTCCTCGGGACGGCAGTAGCTGAACATCTCAGCCTTGTTGAACTGGTGGACACGGATGATGCCGCGCGTGTCCTTGCCCGCGGAGCCGGCCTCGCGGCGGTAGCAGGTGGACCAACCCATGTAGCGCTTGGGGCCATCCGACAGGTCGAGGATCTCGTCGGCGTGGTAGCCGGCGAGGGCCACCTCGGACGTGCCCGTCAGGTACAGGTCGTCGGCGGGCAGGTAGTAGATCTCGTCGGAGTGCTCGTTGAGGAAGCCGGTACCGCCCATGACCTGAGGGGTCACGAGGGTCGGGGTCATCATCGGCACGAAGCCGTTGGCCAGCGCCTGGTCCATGGCCATCGTCATGAGGGCCAGTTCGAGGCGGGCGCCGATGCCCTTGAGGTAGTAGAAGCGGGCGCCGGAGACCTTCGCGCCGCGCTTGGTGTCGATCGCGTCCAGGCCCTCACCCAGGGCGAGGTGATCCTGAGGCTCGAAACCCTCGGCAGCGAAGTCGCGGGGCGCGGGGCCCTCGTGGCGCAGAACCACGAAGTCGTCCTCGCCACCGACGGGCACGCCGTCGACGACCAGGTTGGGCAGGAGACGCGCGAGGCGGTCGGCCTCGGCGTCGGCGGCGTTCGCGGCGGCCTCAGCGGCCTTCACCTGCTCAGCAAGCTCCTTGGCCTGAGCCAGGATCGCCGGACGCTCCTCCTTGGAGGCGCGGCCCACGGACTTGGAGACCTCTTTTTGGGTGGCTCGCAGCGTCTCGAAAGCCTGCAGGGCCTCGCGGCGGGCGGCGTCGGCCGCGATGATCTCATCGACGAGGCCGGGGTTCGCTCCGCGGGCACGCTGGGAGGCGCGGGCGGGTTCGGGGTTTTCACGCAGGGCACGCACATCAATCATGTCTCCCATCCTATGCCAGGTGAGCGCGCCGTGTCCCCTACCGACCTGACTTTGAATTCAATACGGCAGGTCAGGGTTATACACAAACTACATCCCTGGGGTCTTCAAAACCCTGAAAGTTATCCACCTTTGGTGCATAACCGTGTGGACAACATGATGGCGAGCACACGTCAGCTCGTCTCTGGTGACACGAAGTGCAACGAAAAGCCACTTCACAACCCGTCCACAGGCACAAAGCGGGATACGCTAAGCCTATGGACGCAACACCGTGGGTACTCGCCGCCGTCGCCGGAGCCGGAGCGATCGGAGTCGCGCGTCTGGCAACCGCCCTCACCCGCAAGCACCGTCGCCGCAAGGCCCTTGATATCCCCGCATCGGTGGACGACCCGACGCGCGGACGGCCACGTCCCTGGATCATCATGAACCCCTCCAAGCACGAGGATCCCCAGGCCTTCAAGGACCGCATCAACCGTAAGGCCAAGGAACTCGGCATCGATCACGTGCACTGGCGCGAGACCACCCGCGAGGACCCCGGCACCGGGCAGGCCGTGCGCGCCCTCGAGGAGGGAGCCTCCGTCGTCATCGCCGCGGGCGGAGACGGAACGGTGCGCGCAGTCGCCGCCGGCATGGCGGGATCCGGCGTCCGCATGGGCATCATCCCCGTGGGCACCGGCAACGTCCTGGCCGGAAACCTCTCCGTCCCCGACGACCCCGAAGAGGCCCTCGCCGTCGCGCTCGACCGCAATCACCGCGCCGTCGACCTGGCGTGGGTACGCGTCGAAGACGTCACCCAGGAGTCCACTCAGCCCACCGAGGGCGGACTGCGCCTCACGGCACGCACCGCACTACACCCCGAAGCCAGCGCTGCGGACCAGGACGCTCCTGCCTCGTCGAATGAGCCGCGCGCGGACGAGTACGCATGCCTCGTCGTCGCGGGCATGGGCTACGACGGCGCAACGATGGCGGACACGAACCCCGAACTGAAGAAGCGCATCGGATGGATCGCCTACGTGTGGGCCGGCCTGGGTGCGATGGGCGTTCCGCGCATGAAGGCGCGCCTGACCCTGCGCTCCCCCGCCGCTCGAGTGGCGGACCCCCTGGGCATCGGCGACCAGATCGCGGGAGAGGCCCTAAACGAGGCCGCCTCGGCGAGCGCGGAACCCCTGCGCTCACCCGCCGATGAGATCACGCGCGTCGAGGCGCGTTCCGTCATGTTCGCGAACGCGGGCGAGATGAAGATGCTGGTCCTCGCCCCCGATGCGGAGCTGTCGGACGGCCTCATCGACGTCATCGCGGTCGACGCGCACGCCGGCCTGCTCGGCTGGGCGGACGTGACCTGGAAGATGCTCGGCCAGCTCATCGGCCTGCGTCCCATTAACCTGCCCGTCTCGACCGGCAAGGTCGCGTTCCGCCAGGCGAAGGGCGCGTCCGTCACGGCCGAAGAAGCACAGGTGTGCCAGGTGGACGGCGACGCGATCGGCCTCGCCCACACCATGCACATCCGCATGCAGGCCGGCGCCCTCGACATCGCCGTGCCCGCCGAGCGCACATGGATGGAGCTGCTGCCCGGCTGATACCGCGTCCATAAGAGGCACACAACGCGTGGAACTTTGGGGACTGATGGGAGCAAGCCAAGGCGTTTCTGCGGCAGTCTGAAGGATTGCCCGCATATCGACTTGTTGCTCAATGGTGTTACACCACTTATCGGGGTATTACACCAGCTCGGAGATGGTGCAATACCCCCTAACTGGTGTAATGCTCCCTAACTGGTGCAGACCTGCCCAATCTAGCTCGTTGAGAAGCTCACTGGAGCGGCTATGGAGCGGCGCATACCGCGCACGAGCTTGTTGCCAAGTAGCAGTGCTGCAGAGTCTGCGCCCATTGAACGCCGACAGCAGGCATGCCGGCGACAAAGTCCACAACGACGCTTGTTACCGATGAGGTGTTACACCCGATCGGGAAGATTCAACCCCTTCTGATCGGGTGGAATCTTCCCGATCAGGTTGAATCTTCCCTAACGGGTTGAATCCCAACGATGGGACGCTAGATTTCTCGTTGCACCTCGACCAGGCGTCTCGTTACGCCTCGGCGCGGAGCCTCGAGACTAGGGCTCGTATATCTCCAACACCAACCCACTGCACATCTCCACGATCCGCCTTGTTTCTAACTGGTGTTACACCACTTATCGGGGTATTACACCAGCTCGGAGATGGTGCAATACCCCCTAACTGGTGTAATGCTCCCTAACTGGTGCAGACCTCCCGGGGCGACGCCTATTGGCTCAGCGCGGCAGCGCACGTCAGGCCAGTGGCCAGGACGGCGCATTGCCCGCAGCCTCGCCCGTGCCGTCCCCACCGTGCAGCAGGTCCGCGACCCACGCACGACCCGCGCGGAAGGCCTCGTCCGTCGTGCCAGGGGCAACCGACGCGCGCACGCCGTCGACGCGCGGGTAGGAGCCCATGAAGCGAACATCCGGCGAGTAGCGGTGTAGGCCGACGAGGGCCGCCTGGACGCGCTCCTCACGGATGTGGCCGACGATGTCGATGCTGAACGTGTAATTGCCGAGGCCGTCGCCGCTCGGGCGCGACTCGATGCGCGACAGGTCGACGCCGCGCGCCGAGAACTGCTCGAGGAGGGTCAGCAGAGCGCCCGACTCGTTGACCGGCAGGGCCACCTGGATGGTCGTCTTATCCGCGCCGGTCGGCGGGGGCACCACGCCGGGGCGGGCCACGAGGACGAAGCGGGTGATCGCACCCGGGTTGTCGGCGACGTCGGTGAACAGGGCCTCCAGGCCGTAGGTGTTGACCGAAACTGCGTTGCACAGGGCAGCGTCGAAAGACGCATCGCCGTCCGAGAGGAGCTCGGCGGCGGCAGCCGTCGAGGTGGAGGGCACGTGGATCGCACCGGGGAAGGTCTCCTCGACCCAGCCGCGACACTGCGCCCACGCATGCGGGTGGGTGCCGATACGGCGGATGTCCTCGGGGCGTGTGCCCGGCAGGACGGCCAGCTGGAAGACAACATGCACGTGCATCTCGGCGACGATGACGAGGGGCTCACCGTGCGAGAGCGAATCCAACGTCGCGTTGACGCCGCCCTCGATGGAGTTTTCAATCGGGACGACGGCGCGGTCGGCCTCACCACGGCGCACGGCCGCGAGCGCTTGCGGGGCACTCGTCATCGGCATGAGGATCGCGCCGGCGGGAGCGACCTGGTGGACGGCCTGCTCGGTGAACGTACCGAAGGGACCGAGGAAGGCGATACGAAGCTTGTCACCGAGGGGAGCGGGGCCGGGAATGTTCGTCGTCATGGTGTCAAGGGTAACGAGAGCGAAGGGAGTGGCGCGGCCTCGTTTCGAGGACAGGAGCGCATTGTGGCCAATCGCGCGGGTTCAGAGGCCGGGCGGGCCTCACGTCGGCGCGCCACCGGCCTCGCGCGGAACTCCCCAGGCAGCGGCCCCCAGGAAAACGACCGAGCGTCAGTCGCGGTCGCCGGTCACGCCGGTCGCGAAGGCTTCGCGGCCGCCACCCGGCGTCACCTCGCCGCACGCGGTGATCTTCCACAGCTTCGCGGTGCCACCCGCGTCGACCAGCTCGAAGCCGGTGGACGTGTCGACCCCGTACAGGCCGGGGTTACGGGCAGAGCGCATGAAGTTGTAGTAGTAGCCGTCTTCCTCTTCGTAGAAGTGCGTGATGCCGAGCCGGCGCACGACCTCACACACCTCGGGGTCGGTCCCGATATCGTGGAAATGCTGGATGAGGAGCTTCTGCGAGACCACGTCCGCATTAGCGGTACTCAGCTGCGGGAAGACCGCCTTGCGTCCGCCGATCATCTCGGAGTACGCCGCGCCCGCGATCGGGTCGCCCAGAATGAGTGCGTCGGGGGCGGTCGTGTACGGCATGCGGCGCAGCATGGCGAGCTCGCCCATCGTAGCCATACCCGGCTTTCCCAGGCGGTTCGGGTCATACACCTGGGCAACCGCCGCGTTTCGCGCGTCGATTGCGCCAAAGCCGGAGAGGACGAGCACAAGCAGGCCGACCGAGAATTGAATCGGCCAGCGCGGCGCCTCGATGTTGTCGTCGGCTCCGCGTTCTGCGAGGATCCGCTGCAGGGACCTCGTCCACGCGGCGTGGATGACGCGAACGACGGCGGCGACGCCGACTGCCATGAGGATGGTCAGCGCGATGTCTTCGACGCCCATGATGCGACGGGCGTCCTTGTACCAGGGGGCCAGCAGGTAGGTGCGCAGCGCCGAGTCGGGCGAGTATGCCAGGGCGGTGAGGGCCGCAAGGATCGCGTAGGAGAACAGAGGCCAGAACGGCAGGGGCTGCGCCTCCTCCTCGGACTCCTCGATCTCTTCAGCCGAGGCCAGAGCACCCTCCTCCGCGTCCACATCCACGTCATCGGTGAGTCCGGCGCGCGCGGCGGCAAGCTCGAGGGGATCCGGGCGACGGAACAGCAGGTACAGGCGCGCGGTCGCCGCGATGCCGACGATCAGGAGAATAAACTGGACGATCGTCCACTGAATGTTGCCGGATGTGTTCGAGAAGGGCGGGTAGGGCAGGAAGGCGTGCATGAAGGCTTCGCCCCAGTTACTGCCCTTGCGGTTGTAACTACCCATGGCCCGGATCTTTGACGACGACAGCGCGAGGAGCGGCGCCGCGATGACGACAAGCGCGAGGGCCCCCCACGCGAGGGCGACGAACTGGCCTCGTCCACCGCGACCGTAGGCGCGTCGGGCGAGGGACGCGAGAGAGACGAGGAGCGGCGCGATCAGGAACGCGAGGATCGAGAAGGCGGCGCTCGGGTGCGCGCCGACGAGGCCGATGGCACCGATGAGGAGGAACACCGCCTGCGGAATACGGCGCATGACAGCACGCAGCCCATCGCCCGCACGCAGGTCGGTGACCAGCCTGCGTCCCGCGACGATCGCGATGGCTGCCAGGCCCGGCACCAGAGCGGTGCCCGTCGAGTTGGGCCACTGGTTGTACATGGTGAGCGCGTCGGCGGGCATGTTGAGCAGCATGCCGCCGATGATGGGCGCCGCCATGATCGCGGAGCGCGAGGCGGTCAGCACCGAGACGAGGGCGGCCAGCCCGATCACCCATACGGCCATGAGCGCCAGCGAGGACACGTTCGAGGCCTGGACGACTGAGTCGTAGCGCGCGAACAGGGAGACGAAAGCGTGCCAGCCCGTCGGATAGTAGACGTTACGGCCGCCGTACAGCTCGTGGAGGCCGCCGAAGGGACTGGCGTTCCTGCTGTACAAGATCGCGTGCACGCCGTTCTGATGGAACGTCGGATCCCACTGCTGAACAGGGTTCGATGGGGCCGCTCCCATCACGAGGGGCAACGCCGCGAAGACGAAGCCCACCAGGATCGCGCCCCACGTGGCCGCGCGGATCGCGGCCTGGCGTCCGCCGATCGGCTTGCGCACGCCGATCGCCTCGCGCAGGGGGACTCCCCGCAGGGAGAATCCGTCGTTGCTGCGGCGGAAGAAGCTCAGGCTCCACGCGCCGGCGCCTCCCAGGGCGCTCATGCCGAGGATCGGCAGCGCCGTTGAGGGCTCCCACTCGATGTCGAGCGCCGGGTAGGCGACAGACAGGATCGTGACCAGGCCAAAGGTGAACGCGGGTGCCGCACCGATCGCAACGAGCGACGAACGACCTCCCGCCCGCAGCCACATGAAGCCCGGCAGAACCAGGGCGACCATCATGGCCAGCAGGGTCGGGAGCAGCATCCACCAGGCCAGCATGGATTACTCCTTGTCGGAAGCGGCGCGGCGCTTGCCCACGATCTCAATGATGACGGGCAGGACCGACGCGAGGATGATGACGCCGAGGATGAGCGTCAGGTTGTCGTGCACGAAGGGCACGTTGCCCAGGAGCGCACCGACGAGGATGAAGCCCGCGCCCCACACGACGGCACCCAGCGTGTTGAAGGCCAGGAACTTCGGGTAGGGGTAGCGGGCCATACCCGCGGCGATCGGGATAAAGGTGCGCACGAAGGGGATGAAACGCCCGATGATCAGCGAGCGGCCGCCGTAGTTTGTGAAGTAGTGCTCCGCCTTCTCCAGGTGCGCGGTCTTGAGGATGCGGGCGTCGGGCTTGAAGAAGCGGCGTCCCCACTTGGCGCCCAGGAAGTAGCCGATCTGCGCACCGATGAAGGCCGCGACAACGACGAGGAGGATGAGCGTCGGCAGGTGCAGGCCGAGGCGGTCGTGGAGCAGGCCTGCGGTGAACAGCAGGGATTCACCGGGCAGCACCGGGAACAGGACACCCGACTCGATGAGGACGATGAGCATCGTTCCCCACAGCACCCACGGCCCCATGGCGACGAGCAGAGTCTCGGGATTTTTGAACCACTCGATAACGGTGTGCAGCATCGACGGATCTGATGCGGTCACGAGTGTCGACCAGGTCACGATAGGGCCCTTTTCTGCCGGGAATGTATCACCCTAACCCTACCTTTGTTGACCACGAATATAGGATAGGCGGCATGAGGAAGCGCAAGGATTCACACGACGGCTCTCCGGTCGGGGACACGAACATCCTCTTCGTCCCCGATTCCTCCGCCGACCCCTCGGCATCCGGGGTGGATGCCCTCATGGGGATGATCGACGAGGCCGGGGCACCCCCGCAGGCTCCCCCGCCCCCGGAGGTCCCTTCCTCGGAGGCGCGCACCGAAGTCATGGAGCCCGTCATCACGGACGATGCTTCAACAGCGCCCGTAGCCATACCGCCCAGCATTCCTCCCAGCGACGCGGATGCCGACCAGGGCGCCCCGGCCTCGTCGTCGAATGACGAGAGCGCGGCGGATCCCCTGCTTCCCCCGCCCGCGCCCCAGGCCGATGACGCCGCTGCCAGCCCCGAGGAACCCGCCGACGAGGCCGAGGCCAGCGCGCCAGAGGCCACCACGGAGACCGACGCAGAGGCCAGCACCGACGACAAGGACGCGGACATTGAATCCGCGCCCTCCCCGGCTACCGGCGAAATCGCTGCAAACCTGCCCGTGCGCCGCATGCGCCTGCCCCGCCCCGTCTACATCGCCGACCGGATCCTGCCCATGCGCCGTCGGCGCGAAGACCTCGTCGACGTCGTCATCTCCCTCATCGCTATTTTCTTCATCTGGACGATCGGAACGGTGGCCAGCGCCACGACACACGGCGTCACCATGGACGTCCTACAATTCCAGCTCATCCGCCAGATCCTGATCCTGCCCGTCAGCCTGGTCGAGGGCCTCATCATCCTGATCACGCCGATCCTCGTGATCATCTCACTCGCACTACGTAAACGCCTCAAGGCGATCATTCAAACCCTCGTGACCAGCGTCGTTGCGGCGATCGGCGGATGGATCATTGCCATCCTGACCGGTCTGCTGCCCGCTTACCTCACCGCACCACTAACCGTGGACCGCGCGATCGCCACACAGGGCTCGCAGAGCGGCATCGTGATCGCCATCAACCTGGTCATCGTCACCCTGTGCGCCCTGTTCACCTCCGCCGGCGAGGCCCAGTCGATGAAGGCCATCAAGTGGGGATGGACGGGCCTGTGGATCATTCTCATCCTCGGCGTGCTGCGTTCCTCCATGACCCTGCCCGTTGCCTTCATCTCCGTCTTCCTGGGCCGCGCTTTTGGCTCCGGCTCGCGGTGGGTCATGGGCTACGACGACCAGCGGGCGAAGGGCGCCAAGCTCGTCGAGGCACTGCTCAGCATCGGGATCACACCCTCGCGGATCGTGCGCACCGACCTCGACACGACCGTGGAGCCCCTGGCTACGTGGGCCGTCGCTGAGAACTCACGCGGCCACCTCACCCAGATGCCCGCCGACCTGGGCGACATGGGCGTCACGGTGACGCGCCGCCCAAGCCAGGACCATCACCGGCACTACCAGGCGTGGAGCGACACGGGCCTCGTCTACGAGATCATCGCCATGGACCCCGGCCAGGAACTGACCGGCACGCTCCTCGAGATGTGGAACAACCTGCGCCTGCGCGGCATCAGCCGCTGGGTGTCACCCTCGCTCAAGGCTCAGGCCGAGCGCTCTTCCTTCACGACGTTGCAGGCGCTGCGCGCCGGCGTGTTCACCCAGGAGCCGATCGGCATCGCCTCGGCCTCCGACTCGATCATCCTGGTCATGTCTGCGCTGCCCCCGACGACTCCGCTCACGGAGCTCGGCGAGGACGCATCGGACGAGGTCCTGGGCCGCGCGTGGGAGCAGCTGCACTTCGCGCATTCGCGCGGCATTTCGCACCGCGCTCTCACCCCCGAGGCCGTCGTCGTCGACTCGTCTTCGGACGTGTGGCTGCTGGACTGGGATTCGGGCGAGGTCGCCACGACCGAGCTGAACCAGTCCATCGACATCGCGCAGATGCTGGTCCTGACCGCGTTGGCCGTGGGCCCCAAGCGCGCGCTTGAGGCCGGTCGACGCAGCGTCGGCGAGGAGACGCTGATCGCGTGTGCCCCCGTTATCCAGAAGCCCGTCCTTCCCGCACAGATCAATCAGCGCCTGCGCCGTTCCGACCTGCTGGGCGACCTGCGCGCTGCCCTCGTGGGAGACTCCGAGGCCGAGACCGCGCCCACCGCTGACCTGCAGCGTTTCCGCCCGCGCACGATCTTTACGATCGCGGTGGCGTTCATCGCCGTCTTCATCGTCGTCGGTTCGCTGAACTTCAACGACATCGTGACCACCGTCAGGAGCGCGAACCTGTGGTGGATGCTCGCTTCCGCCGTGCTTGCCTGCCTCATTTGGGTCGGTTCCGCGGTCCCACTTGTTGCTCTGTCGCCCGAGAAGCTGAGCCTGCGGGAGACGCTCGTCGCCCAGGTCGCGGCCTCAATTATTACGATCGTTGCGCCCGCCGGCGTGGGACCCGCTGCCCTCAACCTGCGCTACCTACGCAAGCGCCGCGTCCCGACCGCCATGGCGGTGACGACGGTGACGCTCATGCAGATTTCGCAGGCGCTCATCACGATCATCCTGCTCCTCCTCGTCATGGTGATCGCCGGATCGTCGCTGTCCGTGTCGGTCCCCTACGGCACCATCCTGGGTGTCGTCGCGGTCGTCATGGTCGCGGTCGGCGTTATCGTTGCCGTGCCGAAGGTGCGCCGCTGGATCTGGGCGAAGATTCAGCCGACCTGGCAGCAGGTCTACCCGCGCCTCCTGTGGATCATCGGCCAGCCTCGTCGCCTCGCTGCGGTCGTGGGTGGCAACCTGCTGATGAACATCGGCTACGTGGGCTCGTTCTGGACGGCGCTGCTCGCCATGGGGGGTTCGCTGAACTTCTCCACGGTGTCGCTCACCTACTTGACGGCGAACGCGGCCGGCTCCTTCATCCCCTCGCCGGGCGGTATCGGTACTGTTGAAACGGCGCTGACCTCGGGCCTGACGGTCGCGGGTATCTCTTCGTCGGTCGCCATTGCGACGGCCCTGCTCTACCGTCTCGTCACCTTCTACGGCCGCATCCCGTTCGGCTGGCTGGCCATGAAGTACATGGAGAAGAGGGACCTGATCTAGGAAACGCCTCGCTGACGCAATCAGCATCCGGCTGCCTCGCGCTCCGGCGCGAGGCAGCCGGATGTTCGCCTACTGGAGGCGGTTGTTACCGTCCAGGTACACCGCCTGGACGCCACTCACCGAGCGGATCGTCTCCAGCGAACCGGCGGGCACACGCAGGGCGTAGCCGCGCAGCGCGTTGCGGTACTCGCGCTCCACGGAGACGGAGGCGCCCGGGAAGGACGCGGCCACAGCCTCGTTGATCGAGGCGAGGGTCGCCTCGCCGTCGGCGCTCTCCTCGAGCTGGACGATGACGACGACGGAGCTATCAGAGTCCTGGCCGGACTGCGCGCTCGGTCCACCCTGGCCGTCCTTTGAGGTCAGGGCCGTGTCAGGGTCAACCGTCGGCGAGACCGTGGCTCCCGGCGTGGACTGGGCCGAATCGCTGCCCGGGTTGGACTGCGGCTCAGGCGTCGACGTGGAGGCGGGAGAACAGCCCGCGACCGCGAGCGCGCACGTGCCCACTCCGGCCAGGAAAACGGCTGGTTTCTTCATGGACGGCACTCCCATACGTTCGACGCAGATACGAGGCGACATCGAGGCGTGTCACTGCTTCCAACATACCGCAGTAGCCGCCGGGAATGCGGCGTTCGTACGCGCACGCGGACACCCGTGGGCGCGTACCAGACGGGGCCCGGGAGCGCTCGCAGTGAGCGTTCCCGGGCCCCGGCCTCGTGAATCAGTGAATCAGAAGAGCCGCGCGTCAGCCGACCCAGATGCCGTTGGCATCGAACACGTAGGTGCGTCCGTTGATGACCTGCGTGCCCGTCAGCATGACGCCGGAGGAGTTCAGGTAGTACCAGGAGCCGCCCACGTTGAGCCAGCCGGTGACCATCTGGCCGGAGGCATTCAGGTAGTACCAGCTGCCGTCAACCTGCACCCATCCGGTGGCCATAGCGCCGGACGCCGTCAGGTAGTACCAGGAGCCACCATCGGCAACCCATCCGGTCTTCATAACCTTCGTGGCCGGATCCAGGTAGTACCAGGAACCGCCGTCACGCACCCAGCCGCCCACGAAGGCGCCGGACTCGTTCGCGTAGACCCACTGGCCGTCCGCGCGCTTGAGGAAGCCGGTCGCCATGTAGCCCGACGGGCCGAACAAGTAGTCCGATCCGTTGATCGTGTACCAGCCGCCCTTGAGGTAGCTCGTGCCGTCGGCGCAGGTGTAGAACCAGCCGGTGCCGTCCTTGACCCAGTGGCCGCCCTCGGTGCTCGCGCACGCGTCGGCGGTGCCGGTGTTATCCGACGGCAGGTCGAGGGTCGCGGCCGTGGAGTGGTTGAGGCCGTAGTCCCAGGCCAGCAGGTAGGGGTGGGCGATGACGGTGCCGGATCCGCCCTGGTATGCCCAGGCGGCGTCGATGTCCTTGAAGGGAACCTCGACGTGGTACGTGTAGGTTCCATCGGCCCCGACCGTTCCCTCGGCGTCCGCGAAGACGTGACGGTAGAACCACAGACCATCGGCCGGATCGTGCAGGTCGATCGCAGCCAGGGGCGAGGCGTCGGCAACGTCGAAGGACAGGACCGTGTCAGCCCCCTCGCCCTTGTACTCCAGGTTGGAGATAACAGGCGCAGCGGTGTCGATGCGGAAGTCGTAGGAGATCGACTGCTCAGCCTGCGAGGGACCGTCGTTGTGCGCGGACAGCGTCAGCTTGTACTGGCCATCAGGCAGGTTCTTGAACGCGTCGGAACGCAGGTCAAGGGCCGTGGACTCGTGGGCCTGTTCCACCCAGGTCATCTTGCCGGTGCTCGGGCTGATGCCCGACTTCCAGTTCTGGTAGCGCGTGAAGGAGGCAACCTTCTCGCCGGCGGCGTTCGTGTACACGGTGTTGAGCGTGTGGACGCTGCGCAGCGTGCCCGTGCGGGGTTCGAGGATCGTGGGGGCGCCCGAGGCCTCGGAACGGGAGAGAACGTAGCGGTCGGCGCGGGGAAGACCCACGAGGTCGGCCGTCTTGATGACCGGGTTGTATCCCAGGATGTTGCCGCTCACGCCGTTGTAGATGCCCGAGGGCAGCGCGTGGCCCCACCCGTCGGAGGCGAGCTGGTCGAAGATGGGGGCCTTGCCCCAGTTGCCGTAGAAGCCCAGGTAGGGCACGGTCAGGTCGGGCTGGGACTCGGTGCGCGAGGCGAAGCGCACGAATCCGTCGAGGAAGGTGCCCGAGGGGGTGTTGGCCGTAGCGAAGGCAGCGAACTCACTGCCCGGCTTCACGTCGACGCCGACGGTGGCCTCGCCGTTCGCGGGGACGGTGACGGTCGCGCCCTCGGAGGCGGCCGACGCGGCGCCCGTGTACGCGATCTCCACGCCGTGGCCTCGCCAATCGGTGGAGCTGCCGGTGAAGTACCCGCCGTCAACGTTCTCGGAGAGGGCCTGGGAGCTGAGCTCGTACGTGGCCGGGGTGCCGGAGAGGTTGTGGAGGGTGACCTCGAAGTGCCATCCGGTGGTGCCGTCACCCAGGTCGGCCTTGGGCCGGGACTGCTCGGCGGCACCGACCACCGTGGGGTACACAGACGAGGTCGTGGCCGCGACCGCGTCAACGAGACCCGAGCCCTGCTTGCGCGGGGAGTAGAAGGCACCGGTTGTCTGGGCCACGTCCGCGAGCGGGCGGGCGGTGCCCATGATGAGGTTCTGGACGACGTCGACCTTCTGGCGCGCGCTCATCGAGGCGAAGAGCGGATCGTTCTGGACGCGCTGCAACACGACGGCGCTCACGCCCGCCATCTGCGGGGTCGCCATGGACGTGCCGGACAGGTGGTCGTACTTGCCATCAAGGACGGCCGAGTAGATGCTGCCGCCGGGGGCACTGACCTCGGGCTTGAGGCGCAGATCCGGGGTGACGCCCCACGAGGAGAAGTCCGACATCGAATAGTTCGAGCTCGGGGTGATGGTCTTGCCGTCCACGAGGGTCAGGTGATGATCCGCGGCCGCCAGCATGGCCTGTCCGTTCTCCTGGGAGATGAACGCGGCGGGCACGTCCACCGTCGTGATGCTCATAAGCATGAGCGAGTCGCCGGCGACGTTGTTGTAGACGAGGATGCCGGCGGGCTTGAGCGCCGCCAAGTTCTCGATCTTCTTCTGGAAAGTCAGCTTGCCGCGCGAGACCAGGGCAAACTTACCAGCCAGGCCATCGGGGTACTTGGCGGTGAGGGCTGCGGCGTCTTCCTCCGTGGCGTATCCGGCGTCAATGTACTCGTAGGACCCGGCGGCCAGCTCGGCGATTTCGGCGACCTTCTCGCCATTCGCGCCGCGCGCACGCTGGTATGCGATGTCCTTTCCGGCGGCGGAGAAGGCGTTGTAGGACAGAAGGTTGTCAACCGAGGCGACGGAGAGGACCGACGAGTAGGTGGCGGGCTCGCACTGGGTCGAGGAGTCGGGATCCGAGGCGTAGGGCAGGTTACGACCGGAGGTGTTGCCATACCCGGCCGAATAGTGGTTGCCGGCCGCGGCGTTGACCGAAATACCCTCGTCCTGGAGCTTCTTGAAGACGGAGGCGAACACCGAGTCGGCCTCGTTGTCCATGCCGCCGAGCTGTCCGAGGGACAGGTTCACGACGTCGGGGTGCAGGACCACCATGTCGTCAAGGGCGGCGAGCAGCGCCGAGTCGGGGATTTCGCCATCTCCGCTGCGCGAGACCTTCGCGACGATGATCTGAGCCTCGGGGGCCACGCCGATGATCTGGTCGGCGTTACCGGCGGTGATGCCGGCGACGTGCGTGCCGTGGGAGCCGTAGGATCCCTTGGCCGGCATCGCGTCGTTGTCGCCGTCCGCGTAGTCGTAGGCGAAGGGGAACTTCTCAGAGACGTACACTCCCAGCTTTCCGTTGCCGAGCTTCGGGGCCAGGGCCGCAACCTTGTCGGCGGTGAGCGAGGGCGTCGAACCCATGGCACCCGCGAACGCAGGATGGGTCATTTCGACGCCAGTATCGATGACGGCGACGACCTTGCCCTCACCCTTTTGGGTGAGCTGATCGGCGCGCATCATGATCTGGGCGCTGAGGTTGTCGGGGTTCTGGGTCGACAGTCGGGGCGCCTGGGTACCGCCCTCGGCATCGACCTCGTCGACGTCGCTGACGCGGGTTTCGCGCTCGAGGAATGCGGCCTTAACGCCGCTCACCGCGCGGATCACGTCGAGGGATCCCGCGGGCGCGCTGAGCGCGAATCCTTCGAGAGCCTTGTCATACTCGCGCTCCACCTGGGCGGATGCACCCGGGAATGCCGCGGCCACGGCCTCGTTGATCGAGGCGAGGGCTGCCGCGCGGTCTGCGCCCTCGTGCAGCTGCACGATAATGCCGACGACCGCGGAGGGGTCCTGGTCGACGGCCGATGCAACCTGGTCGAGCTGAGAGGTCTGCCCGCTCTTCGAGGTGAGCGCGGTATCAACGTCTCCGACGGGCAGGGACGAGGCCGTGGCGCCCGCGTCGGGTCGTGTGTCCGTCGGGGTTGGCGGGGATGCGAGAGCCGCAGGCCCTGTCAGGGCGAGCGCGCAGGCGCCGGCGAACGCGAGGAACGCCGCTGGTTTCTTCGTTGTCATGTGCGTACTCCAATGTGTCGACGGGCGACCGTGTTGGCAGGCGGAGGGAACTCCATCGTGCCGGCCACCACTGTCAAAATACAGCAAAGAACGCTTGTGACAAACTTTGTTTCACATTGGGAAACGATTGGGCATTATTTTACTGTCATAATCATTCCGGGTCCGAGAACGCTTGCATAGCAACATTCCCGGACCCGGAGAAGAGCACCGTCAGGTGCGGATCAGCTCAGCTCAGCCAATCCACGCCCCACTTGTGTCAAAGACATAGGTGCGTCCGTTGATCACGTGAGTGCCGGTGAACATTGCCCCATCGGGTCCCAGGTAGTACCAGGTACCGTCGAGGTTCAACCATCCGGTGTGCATCGCGCCCGAATCCTTCAGGTAGTACCAGGAGCCGCCATCGCGCACCCATCCGGTCGCCATCGCGCCGGATGCGGTGAGATAGTACCAGGAACCACCGTCGGCGACCCACCCGGTCTTCATGACCTTCGTGGCCGGATCCAGGTAGTACCAGTAAGCACCGTCGAAGCTCTCGTCGAACACCCAGCCGCCAACCAGGGCGCCCTCGGAATTTGCGTACACCCACGCACCGTCATCGCGCCGGAGCCAGCCGGTCATCATGTAGCCGTCGGAGCCGAACAGGTAGTCCTTGCCACCGATCGTGAACCAGCCGTTCTTGAGGTACTCCTTCCCGTTGGCGCACTGGTACCACCAGCCACGCAAGTCCTTCGCCCAGTGGCCGCCGTCAGCCGTGACGCACACGCCAGGGTTATCCGACGGCAGGTCAAGGGTCGCTGCCTTGGAGTGGTTCAGTCCGTAATCCCACGCGAGGACGTAGGGGTGGGCGATGACCTCGCCGGAGCCACCCTGATCGGCCCACCCCTGCGAGATGGCCGACATGGGAACCTCGACGTGGTACGTGTAGGTTCCGTCAGCCCCGACCGTTCCTTCGTTGTCCGCGAACACGTGGCGGTAGAACCACAGGCCGTCGGCCGGGTCATGCAGGTCGAACGCGGCCAGCGGGGACGCGTCGGTGACGTCAAAGGACACGACCGTGTCGGCACCCTCGCCCTTGTACTCCAGGTTGGAGACAACGGGCGCGGCCGTGTCGATGCGGAACTCGTAGGAGATCGACTGCTCGGCCTGCGAAGGGCCGTCGTTGTGCGCGGACAGCGTCAGCTTGTACACACCATCGGGCAGGTTCCTGTACTCGGCGTCGCGCAGATCCAGGACCAGCGGCTCACGTCCCCGCTCGACCCACGTCATCCTTCCGGACGAATCCAGCGCGGACTTCCAGTTCTGGTAGCGCGTGAAGGACGCGATCGTCTCTCCCGCAGCGTTCGTGTACGCGGCGTTGATCGTGTGCACGCTGCGCAGCGTGCCCGTGCGGGGTTCGAGAATCGTGGGAGCGCCCGAGGCAACCGAGCGAGAGAGGACGTTCTTGCTCGAGCTGGGCAGACCGATACGATCAGCATCCTTGACCAGGGGGTTGTATCCCAGCTGCTGGCGCGTGGATCCGTTGTAGACCCAGGAGGCGAGCGTGTGAGCCCCGTCCTCGGAGGCGAGGGCGTCGAAAATGGGGGCCTTGCCCCAGTCACCGTAGAAGCCCAAGTAGGGCACGGTCAGGTCGGGCTGGGACGCGGTCTTCGAGGCGAAACGCACGAATCCATCGAGGAAGGTGCCGTTGGGCGTGTTCTGCGCGACGGAGGAGTCGAAGTCGGAGCCAGGCTTGACATCCACGCCCACCGTGACCTCGCCGTTCGCGGGAACGGTAACGGTCGCGCCCTCACCGGTGCCACTCACGGCCGCGCCGGAGTAGGCGATGTCCACGCCCTTGCCTCGCCAATCGGCGGACTTGCCGGTGAAGAACCCACCCTCAACAATCTCGGAGAGGGCCTGCGAGCTCAGCGCGTAGGTGGCCTCCGCGCCGGACAGGTTGTGCAGCGTGACGTCGAAGTGCCAGCCCTTCGTACCATCCCCCAGGTCCGCCTTGGGCCGGGACTGCTCGGGGGCGCCGACCACGGTCGGATACACGGACGAGGTCGTGGCCGCCAGGACATTCGTCAGGCCCGATCCCTGCTTGCGCGGTGAGTACGGGGCGCCAGTGTCCTGGAGCGGGTCGACGACGGGGGTCGCCGTTCCCATGATGAGGTTCTGGACGACATCGATCTTCTGACGCGCGCTCATCGAGGCAAACAGCGGATCGTTCTCAACGCGCTGCAGGACGACGGCGCTCACGCCCGCCATCTGCGGGGTCGCCATCGAGGTGCCGGACATGAACTCGTAGGTGCCGCCGGGCACAGCCGAGTAGATGTTGCCTCCGGGGGCGCTGACCTCGGGCTTGAGGCGCAGGTCCGGGGTGACGCCCAACGAGGAGAAGCTCGACATGGAGTACTTCTTGCTCGGGGCCACGACCTTGCCGGGGGCGACGCTCAGGTGGTGGTCGGCGGCGGCCAGCATGGCCTCACCGTCAGCCTGCGAGATGAACGCGGCGGGCACGCCGTCCGTCGCCAGGCTCATGACCACGAGCGAGTCACCGGGCACGTTGTTGTAGACGATGAAGCCGGCGGGCTTGGAGCCGGCAATGTTGTTGAACTTGTCCTGGAAGGTGAGAGTACCGCGCTTGACCAGCACGATCTTGCCCGCGAGGCCCTCGGGGTACTTGGCCTTGAGCGCGGCGCCATCCTCGGGCGAACCGATGCCGCCGTCGACGTACTCGAAGGGACCGCCGGTCAGGTCGGACAGGTCGGGCATCTTCTGGCCGTCGGCGCCGCCGGCGCGCTGGTAGGCGATGTCGCGGTCGCCGACGGTGAAGGCGCTGTGCGACAGCGAGTTGTCGACCGAGGCCACGGACACGACGGAGGAGTAGGACGCCGGTTCGCCCAGGACGGAGGAGTCGGGGTCGGAGGCGAAGGGCAGGTTCTTGCCGGAGAGGTTGCCGTATCCGGCCGTGTACTCGTTGCCGGCGGCCGCGTTCACGGTGACGCCAGCGTCCTGGAGGCTCTTGAACACGGTCGCGTACATGGAGTCGGCCTCGTTATCCATGCCGCCGGTCTGTCCGAGGGACAGGTTCACGACGTCGGGGCGCAGGACGACCATGTCGTCGAGGGCGGCGAGCAGCGCCGAGTCCGGGATGCCGCCGCTGATACTGCTGGCGACCTTGGCGACGATGATCTGCGCGTCCGGGGCGATGCCCACGATTTCACCCGCGTTGCCCGCGGTGATGCCGGCGACGTGCGTGCCGTGCGATCCGGCTTTGCCGGTCGGCGAGGCGTCCGGGTCGTTATCCGCGTAGTCGTAGGCGAAGGGGAACTTTTCCGACACGTAGCTGCCGGTCTTGCCGTCGCCAAGATGTGGGGTCAGGCCCTCCACCTTGTCCTCGGAAAGCCCGGGGGTCCCGTGCAGGGCACCCGCGAACGCTGGGTGGGTCATGTCCACGCCCGTGTCGATGATGGCGACGACCTTGCCATTACCCTTTTGGGTGATCTGGTCGGCGTGCATCATCAGCTGGGCGCTGAGGTTGTCGGGGTTCTGGGTGGAGATGCGCGAGGAGTTCGTCGCGCCCTCTCCGGCGACCTGGTCATCGACACCATCGACATGGGTCTCGCGATCGAGGAAGGCGGCGTTGACGCCGCTCACCGCGCGGATCGCGTCGAGGGATCCGGCGGGGGCGCTCAGCGCGAAGCCCTGCAGGGCCTTGTCGTACTGGCGCTCCACCTGGGCGGAAGAGCCGGGGAACGCACCGGCCACGGCCTCGTTGATCGAGGCGAGGGAGGCCGCGCGGTCTGCACCCTCGTCGAGCTGGACGACGATAGTGACGACCGCGGCGGGGTCGACCTCGTCGGTCGTCGGCGGCTGAGCGTCCTGCGTGGTCTGTCCGCTCTTCGAGGTGAGCGCGGTATCGACGTCGCCGACGGGCAGGGACGAGGCCGTGGCGCCTGCGTCGGGTCGGGTGTCTGCCGGGGTTGGCGGGGATGCGAGGGTCGCGGGGCCGGCAACCACCAGAGCGGCGGTGCCAGCCAGCGCGAGGAACGCCGCTGGTTTCTTCGTTGTCATGTGCGTAACTCCAAAATGTGAATGGGGACCTCGAGAGGCACGAAGCGAACGCGTACCTATTGGTCGTTATGTGAGGACAGCGCTGCGACGCATCATTGCGCAGCACGTCGGACAGCAGGGCAGTGCGACGACGAACAAGGCCCGGGCCGGGTGAGACGCCCTCCCCGGGCCTCGTCGTCGCTGGGCAAGCACTCAGGTCAACCGACCCACGCGCCGCTCCCGTCAAAGACGTAGGTACGCCCGTTAATCACGTGCGTGCCCGTGAACATCGCACCATCGGGGCCCAGGTAGTACCAGGTGCCACCGACCGTGACCCAGCCTGTCGCCATCTTGCCCGAGTCGGACAGGTAGTACCAGGAGCCGCCATCGTGCACCCAGCCGATGGCCATCGCGCCGGAACCTGTGAGGTAGTACCACGAGCCGCCGTCGGCGAGCCACCCGGTCTTCATGATCTTGGTGGCCGGATCCAGGTAGTACCAGTAGGGGCCACCGTACACGCCGTCGAGGACCCACCCGCCGACGGGAACGCCATCGGAATCCACGTACATCCAGTCACCGCTGGGGTGCTTGACGAAGCCGGTCATCATGTAACCGGAGGGGCTGAACTGGTAGTCCCTGCCACCGATCGTGAACCAGCCTCCTCCCAGGTACGCCCTCTCGTTAGCGCACTGGTACCGCCAGTACCGCACTTCCTTGATCCAGTGACCGCCCGTCGGATCCTTGCACGAGGCCGTCTCGTTGTCGTCGGAGATGGGCAGGTCGAGGCTCACCGGCTCGGAGGGGTTGAGCCCGTAGTCCCACGCGAGCAGGTAGGGATTGTCGATGACTCCGCCGACGCCACCCTGGTCACTCCACGCCCCAGAGATCTCCATCAATGGGATCTCAACGTGGTACATGTACCGACCGTCGGGGCCAACGCTACCCTCGCTCTCGGTGAAGACGTGGCGGTAGAACCACAGGCCGTCAGCCGGGTCGTGCAAGTCGATCGCCGCCAGGGGCGAGTCATCGGCGACATTGAAGGACACGGCCATGTCGGGCCCGTCTCCGCCGTACGTCACTCCTGAGATGACCGGTGCCGTCGTGTCGAGGCGGAACTTGTAGGAGATCGACTGCTCGGCGCGCGACGGGCCGTCGTTGGACGCGGCGATCCGCAGCGTGTACGTGCCGTCGGGCATGTGCGAGAACTTCTCCGCGTTCGCGTCGAAGACCGTGGACTCGTGGTAGGCCTCGACCCAGGTGTTCTCCTCGGTGCTCGTCTGGTAGAGGGACTTCCAGTTCCGATGGTTGGTCACCGAGAAGACCGTCTCCCCGGCCTCGTTCGTGTAGGTGCTGGTCAGCGAGTGGACGCTGCGCAGCGTGCCCGTGCGGGGTTCGAGGATCGTCGGGGCGCCCGAGGCCGTGGACCTGGAGATCACGTAGCGCTGCGGGTTGGGCTTGCCGGTGCGCTCGGCCGCCTTAACGAGGGGGTTGTAGCCGAGGGAGTCGCCGGTCTTGCCGTTGACGATGGCCGAGGCCCGGGTGTGTGCGCCGCCGTCCGAGGCGAGGGCGTCGAAGATGGGGACCTTGCCCCAGTCGCCGTAGAAGCCCAGGTAGGGCACGGCGAGGTCGGGCTGGGACGCGGTCTTCGACGCGAAGCGCACGAAACCGTCGAGGAACGTACCGTTGGGCGCATTGTCCGCGACGTAGGAGGCGAACTCGCTGCCGGGCGTGATGTCGATACCGACGGTGGCCTCGCCGCTCGCGGGGACCGTCACCGTCGCACCCTCGGCGGACGCGGATGCGGCGCCCGAGTACGCGATCTCCACGCCACGGCCTCGCCAATCAGAGGAGTGCTGCGTGAAGAATCCGCCGTCCACGATCTCGGAGAGGGCCTGCGAGCTCAGCTCGTAGGTGGCCGGAACACCCGAGAGGTTATGCAGCGTGACGTCGAAGTGCCACCCCTTCGTGCCGTCCCCCAGGTCCGCCTTGGGTCGGGACTGCTCGGGGGCGCCGACCACGGTCGGGTACACGGACGAAGTCGTCGCAGCCAGGGCGTCGACGAGGCCCGCGCCCTGCTTACGCGGCGAGTACAACGCGCCCGTCGTCTGAGCCGCATCCGTCAGCGGACGGGCAGTGCCCATGATGAGGTTCTGGACGACGTCAGCCTTCTGACGCGCACTCATCGAGGCGAAGAGCGGGTCGGACTGGACGCGCTGCAAGACGATCGTGCTGACGCCCGCCATCTGAGGCGTGGCCATCGACGTACCCGAGGACTGCTCGTACGCACCGTCCGGTATCGACGAGAAAACCTCGCCACCGGGCGCCGCGATCTCGGGCTTGAGGCGCAGGTCCGGGGACACGCCCCACGCGGAGAATTCCGACGCCTCGTACACGGTGGACTGCGGCAGGACCTGACCCTCGGCGATCGAGAGCGTGTACTCGGGGGCGTCCAGCATGGCCTGGCCATCGGCCTGAGAGATGAACGCCGCGGGCATGTCCTGCGTCGTCAGATTCATGGCGATGAGCGATCCGACCGACACGTTGTTGTAGACGACGATTCCGGCGGGCTTGAGGTCGTAGAGGTTCTCGACCTTCTTCTGGTAGGTCATGTTGCCGCGGGAGACGAGCGCGATCTTGCCGGCGAGGCCGTCCGGGTACTTCGCCTTGAGCGCGGCGGCGTCCTCCTCGGAGGCGAACCCGGCGTCCACGTACTCGTAGGTGCCGGCGGGCAGGTCGGAGAAGAAGGCGACCTTCTCGCCGTTGAGGCCGCGAGCGCGCTGATATCCGATGTCTTTCCCATTGACGGTGAAGGCGTTGCGCATCAGGGCGTTTTCGACCGAGGCGACGGCAACCACCGAGGAGTAGGTCGCCGGCTCGTCCATAACCGAGGAGTCGGGGTCCGAGGCGTAGGGCAGGCCCTTGCCGGAGTTGTTGCCGTACCCGGTGGAGAAGGCATTGCCCGAGGCCGCGTTGACGGTGATGCCCGCTTCCTGCAGCTTCTTGTACACGGTCGCGTACACCGTGTCGGCCTCGCCATCCATGCCGGCCGTCCAGCCGAGCGACAGGTTAATGACGTCGGGATGCAGGACGAGCATGTCGTCGAGGGAGGCAAGCAGCGCCGAGTCCAGCAGCGCGTCGTCCTCGCTGCGCGTCACCTTCGCGACGATCACCTGGGTGTTCGGAGCGGTGCCGACGATCTTGTCGGCGTTACCTGCGGCGATGCCGGCGACATGCGTCCCGTGGGAACCGTACGGGGTCTTCGCCGGCGACGCGTCGTTGTCGCCGTCCGCGTAGTCGTAGGCGAAGGGGAACTTCTGCGAGACGTAGACGCCGGTCTTGCCCTCACCCAGCTGCGAGGTCATCGCGGCGACCTTCTGCGGGGTGAGCGGGGGCGTTCCCGCGAGCTCGCCAGTGAATGCCGGATGCGTCATGTCGACGCCCGTGTCGATGACGGCGATGACCTTTCCTTCGCCCTTCTGGGCGACCTGGTCGATGTGCATCATGAGATGGGCGCTCAGGTTGACGGGGTCCTGCCCGCCGGTCTGCGAGGACTCGATACCACCCTCGGCATCGGGCGTGGCCACATCACTGACGCGACCCTCGCGCTCAAGGAACGTGGCGCGTACGCCCGGGGCACGGCGGATTGCATCGAGCGCACCGACGGGTGCCTTGAGGGCGAAGCCCGACATGACGTTGCCGTACTCGTGCTCCACCTGGGCCTGCGTTCCCGGGTAGAGGGCGGACACGGCCTCGTTGATCTCACTGATCGCACCCTCGCGGGACGCGCCATCCTCGAGCTGGACGATGACGCCGACGACGCGCGCCGGGTCCGCCTCTGCGCCGGTCGAGGAGGGCGCGGACTGTCCGCTCTTCGAGGTCAGCGCCGTGTCGATGTCGCCCACGGGCAGGGAGGTTGCTGCGCCATCGTGCGTTCCGGTGGGTCCCGGGGGCAGGGGCGAGGCCAGGGTGGCCGGCCCAGTCACCGCGAGCGCGCACGCGCCGACGAAGGCGAGGAGGGCAGCCGGTTTCTTCGTTGACATAAGCCTTCTCCGATATGTTGGGGACGGAGTGCCAGTGGCACCCGGTACGTCGGTGTACCAGCCGTCTCCGAACAACATACCTCACGTGGCCCACCTGACAATCACCATCTTGCTTATCGATACGTTAAGCGCAGCTGAAGCGTCAAACACGACCGGGCCCGGGAGCGCGCTACTGCGTTCCCAGGCCCGGCGTATTGCCTGGTGGTAGGCGGATATCAGATCACGGCATCCACATACCCGAGGCATCGAAGGTGTATATGAAGCCTTCAATGGAATGCGTGCCCATGAACATGCCACGGCGCGCCGCAGGGACCCTACTGTCGGTCCGACAGCTCCAGGTTCGCCCGCACGACGATGCCGATGCGCTCGACCATCTCCTCGTCCACCCACTCACCATCCAGGGCGGCCAGGCGCGGGTGAGTCGGTGCCTCGTCGAAGAGGCGATCGAAGCCGAGGATCGCCCGCCACAGGGGGATCAGCTCCTCGTTGTAGGTATGGCCGTGGCCGCCGGGAGCGGTGCCCGCGACAGGCAGGTCGGCGAGCACCTGAATGAAGCTGACGAAGCGCGTGAACTCGACGAAAGGAGACACGTCGCGGCCCGCCCGCTCGCGCAGCCAATCGGGCTGCATCCAGAGCATTTTCCGGTTCCACCACACGACCGGATCGGAGGCGTGCTGGGCGTAGACGAAGCGCGGAAAACCCCACGGGCCCAGCTCGCGCCCATACAGGTCTGTGCGCAGGTCGGATGGCTCGTTAACGAAGCGCACACGCCGACCGTTGTAGACGACGGGGGCAACCTCGGGGCTGCCCTTGTGGCGGGCGCTCGTCAGCTCGGCGTGCATCGGCGTGAAGGCGGGGGTTCCCACCCACAGGGCCCCGTCCACCTGGGAGAGCGCTTCCTCGACCGAGGAGAAGACCGACTGCGAGGCGAAAGCCCCCAGGGATTCGCCGCAGACGAAGAGCGCGGGTCGGTCGGCCTCGTCCATCGTGTCGAGCTCGGCCCGCACCGCTCGGAAGAGCGAGGCCGAGGCTTCCTGCGCCGGCTCGAGGCCGGTCAGCCAGTTGAGGGCCGAGGGCACGTAGGAGTACTGGAGCGAGGCCGTGGCGCAGTTTCCACGCGTCAGGAACTCGAGGGGCTGGACCTGCCACTCGTCGACCCAGCCGGAGCCGGTCGACGCGGCAATGAGGATGACGGCTCGATCGAAGGCGCCAGCACGGCGCAGCTCGGCCACCACCGTCGCCGCGGCCTGCTTGATGCCCACCCCACCCGTGGGCATACCGGAGTAGACGCGGATCGGCTCCATGGCCTCGCCGCCGGTGACCTGGGCAATGTCGAGGCGCGAGGGGCCACGCCCCAGGAAGACGCGCCCCTGCCCGCCGACGGATTCCCAGGTGACGGGCGAGGCCGGGGATGCGGAGCGCTCGGGCACGAACGGCTTGTAGATGCCGCGCGCGGTGCGCGTGTTCATCTGCTCAGCGTGGTGACGGAAGAAGCCGATCCCACCGCGCAGGATCACGTTGGAGGTCAGGAAGAAGACGATGACGGCCAGGATCACGACGCCCACGACGACCGCCGCCGGGCGCGGCATGTAGCCGCCGAGCACGCCGATCAGCATGCGTCCCATACGGTTCAAGGCCTCGACGATCAGGATGAGGCACCAGGCGATGACGACCGTGCCGGCCGTACCCAGGAGATACTCGCCGAAGGTCTCCCCCGGCATGTTCACGAGCCTGGCGGCGACACGGGCCCGTCGGTAGGACTGGATGACCGCGTAGAACCACCAGATAGCAAAGAGGGCGGCGATGCAGACGCGGAAGCCGATCTCGACGGGCTCGGATGCGCGGATCGTCAGGCCGGTCATGGCGATGACGCGGGCACCCACGTTCTGGATGATGACACCCGCGACGTACCCGCAGGACACGAGGACGCCCGAGGCGACCGCGTGCCACGCCCACGAGCGCGCCATCAGCGACGGCGCCACGCTCACCGCGTACATGGCGAGGGCGGCGATCACTCCCAGAAACGACACAGCCATGGCTCCCATTGTGCCAGGCGTGGCCTGCCCGTTCAGGAGCGGCACGAGGCCCGGACTCCCCCGCACTCGGGGACCCGACACTCGACGACTTCCATCGCCTCGCCCCGACGACCACACACCCCCGCGTTTATTCGGTGTCGCCCACCGGAGCACAATCGGTTACCGTGGGCACATCACCATCGACTTCGTCACCATCGAGGCCGGTTCAGACAATGGCGCAACGGACCCACGATGCGCCCCCAACAAGCCAGGAAGACCGATGACCGAGAATTACGCCGACAAGACCCGCGGGCTCCTCGAGGTCCTCAACAAGATTCCCCCCAAGCCGCAGATCACCTTCCGCGGCTACGTCGATCGCACGGTGGACCGCGTGCGGGTCGTCGGCTCGGCGGCGCTCACCGCCACGACGCACAGCCTCGAGATCGCGACAAACAACTTGGCGCGGCCGGAGGTCGCCATCGTCGTCGGCGCCAACGGGCGCGACCTCACGCCGATCCTTGAGGGGGCTCCCAACTTCAACCTCCAAGAGGTCACCTACCTCCCGAACTCCTACTTCCTCCAGCACGTCGCCCACGAATACAACGGTGTGACGATCCAGGTCTACGAGGAAGTCGTTCTGAACAGCAACTCCGCTGGATTCACGATCGCTCATCCGCTGCGCACCTGGGATCCGGTCCTGGCCGTCCTCGACCCCGCTCTGCGCACCGCGCGGGACCGGCCGCTCCCCATGCCTGAGGGGTCCTCGGCCAGGTTCCTGGAGCACATTCACTGACGCGCCATACGCTCGGCTCGCGCGCCTCTCACAGGTGGGTGAGCCACACGAGCGTCGCGTAGGGGATGGTCACCTGCTCCCCCGGCGCATACCCGAGGTGCTCGTAGAGGTACCAGCGCAGGTTCTCCTGCATGCGAGCCCGGCCGGCCTCGGAGGAGCGAATGTACGAGGAGCGGGTCGTCCCCAGGGTGAGGATCTCCTCGGGGGTCATCCGGTCCTCCCAGGCGATCTGGGTGAGGGCCATCGGGGCGAAGCCTCCGCCCGGCGCGGGCGGCCTGTCGGGACGGTGCACGTCGCCTGAGCGCATGATGCGCGTCAGGCGATGCACCCACGGGATCGACACGGCCATCTGGTTCCACACGATCGCGAGCGCGCCCCCGGGCGCCAGTATGCGGGCTGCCTCGAGGCCCGCACGCTCCGGATCCATCCAATGCCATGACTGGGCAAACACGACGATGTCATACACGTCGTTCGGTAACCCCGTCTCCTCCGCGACGCCGGCGTACCAGGTGACTCCCTCGATCGACGAGGCCTGGGCGCGCATCGCCTCGGAGGGTTCGATCGCGTCCACGAGGAGGCCGCCGCGGGCCAGGAGCTCACTCATCTTGCCGGTGCCCGCACCGATGTCGGCGGCACGCAGAGGGCCGCCCCGACCCGTCTGACTGGCACCACGCGCACTACGCGCGGCGTCGATCAACGCGGCCACGGCCTCGTGCGGATAGGCGGGGCGCACGGAGTCGTAGGCGCCGCCCTCACCGACGAAGGGGTTGATGTCGAGCGAAGCGGACACAGTGTTCGACATCGCCACACGATCCTCGTTCTGAGAAGACAAAGGAGTGGTGTCATCGGGCCCGGCCACGGCCTCGTTGTCGGGCGCGCTCACAGGAGCGAGCTCCCCAGTCGACACACGTTGTCGATGTAGTGGACGTGCCACGGCAGGCCGCGCCACTCCTCGTAGGTCAGCTCGCGAGACTTCTCGCGCGTGCGGTCGTCATTGCCGTGCAGCATCTCGACCAGGAGTGAGCTGTCGGCGACGAGCACGATCTCGTAGTTGAGGCCGAAAGAGCGCACGTCCATGTTGGAAGAGCCGATAAAACACAGGCTCCCGTCGACGATCATGTACTTCGAGTGGAGCATCCGCGGCTTGTGGTACAGGTGGATGCGCACGCCCGCCTTCAGGAGCGGCCCGTAGTAGGAGCGCTGCGCGTGACCGACCAGGAACTGGTCGAACTGCTCGGAGACGAAGAGCTCGACCTCGACGCCCGACAGCGCGGCGTTCGTCAGCGCGGTCATGAGGGCCTCGTCCGGGATGAAGTACGGGCTCGTGATCGACACGTGCGTGCGCGCCGAGGAGATCATGTGGATGAACGCGCGCAGGTTCGGCTCGCCCTTGAACGCGGGGCCCGACGGGATGATCTGCATCGCCGAGGCCTGCTCCCCCTCGCGCTCTGGCGCAACCTCCGCGGCGGGCGGAGTGAGGACCGCGGGGGTGAGGATCTCCTTGCACGCGTAGTACCAGTCGACGGCGAAGACCGCCTGGATCTGGGCGACGATAGGGCCCGTGACGGACACGCTCGTGTCGTCGTAGAGCATGCCGGCCTTCGTGTACGAGGGAGTGTCATAGTCGGGAGCCACGAGGTTGTGGGAGCCGACGTAGGCTTCGCGCCCATCGACGACCAGAATCTTGCGGTGGTTGCGCAGGTCGGGGCGGCGAATCTGCCCGCGCAGCGGCGCGAAGGGCAGCATCTCGTGCCACTCGATCCCCATGGCATTCAGGCGGCGACGGAAGTTCTTGTGACCTGGGATCGTGCGCATGCCGTGATGGTCGACCAGGAGGCGCACGGTGACGCCGCGGGCGACGGCGCGCTCGAGGGCCTCGTAGAAGGGGGCCGTGTACTCATCCCACGAGGTCTGGTAGTACAGGGCGTTCACGTGGTGCGTGGCCGTATCGATGCTGGCCGCCATGGCCCGGAAGGTCTCGGCCGTGTCGTTGTAGAGGCGACCGACCCGTCCCGCCGAGGCCGGAAATCCACTCAGGTTGCCCGCCAGACGCATGATCGAGGCCGTGTCATCGTCGGAGCCAAAAGGCAGGCCATCGGGTCCCGTGGGCACCTCGTAGGACTCAGGTTCGGGCGCGGTCGAGCCGGCCACGATGTCCTCCACCAGCTGACTGGCCTCGGGATCGTCGTCGAGGCGTCGGCCCATCGCCCACCAGGACCCGAAGATGAAGTAGAGCGGCACACCCAGGAGCGGCCACAGGAAGATCAGCAGCAGCCACGCGGTCGACGTGGACGCGCGCCGGTGCTTGGGCACGACGCCGAGCGCAATGATACGGATGGCGAACTCGAAGGCCCCGAAGAGGAGCCACGCCCACAGCGGCGGTTCAGGATGTGGCGGCAACATGTGCCTATTTTACCGGCCGCCCCAGATCCTGGTCGGCCCACCGCTGCCAATGCGGCGCGTAGGTCTGCCCGTCGCGCGCGAGCGCGCGGTGTCGGCGCTCGTCCTCGCCGGGGTCGGCGATCCACACGGCCAGGTCGGCCACGGCCTCGATGGCGCCGCAGCCCTCGATGATGGTTGGAGCGAGGGGGACGCGAGTCGTCGCCCCGGTTGTGCCATTCTCCCAATCCCAGGCCTCGTAGGAGGAGGCACGTCCTGCCCGCAGGTCGGCGGCGATTCGGCGTGCGATGTCGGCACCCGCTGCGAGGCCATCCCAGCCGGGGTACCAGTCGTCGAGGTGCAGCACCTGCCATCCGTTCACGAGCCGAGCAAGCGCGGCGGCCAGCGTGGACTTCCCGGAGCCGGAGTAGCCGTCGATCGTGACGACGGGAACGGCGCGCTGTGCTCGCGCGGGTTCGCCGTCGGACGAGGCCGGAGCCCGCTCCCCCGCCAGGGCACTCAGGCGGGGGGCGAGCTCGCGGGCGGCCTCATTGGGCCCCATCGTCACGGGGACGGTGACCCGCAGGCCCTCTCCCCCGCGCGCGTCCTCCCATGTCAGGGCGCTCATCGGCCCACCAGGGCGAAGGTTCCCGCCCAGATGCTCGCGGCCAGCGCGATCGCGGGCAGGGCGATGGCGACGACCATGAGAACGGCGTCAGCTGCGCGCAGGCGCGACAGGCGCGCCCACGTTCTCTTACCAGCCGCGCCAAAACCCCTGGCCTCCATGGTGGTGGCCAGCTTGCCGGAGCGACGCAGCGCGAAGACCAGCAGCGAGAAGGAGCCGCGCAGGAAGGAACGAATGCGCGAGGCGTCGCCCACGCCTCGGGCGCGCCGCGCCCGCTCGAGGGCCTTCCAGTCGGCCGCCATCAGCGAGGTCATGCGCGCGCCCGCAAGCGCAGCCAGCACGGGGCGGGCAGGCAGGTGCAGGATCTGCGCGAGGCCGTCGCCCATATCGGTCGGATCGATGCGGTCGAGCAGGGCGATCGCCGGCATGACGATCGCGCACATGCGCAGGCCGATACCCAGCGCCAGCCACATCGAGTGGTCCGAAATCGCAGCCGGCCCGAACTGCCAGTACACGGTGCCACCCGGTGAGGCGTAGAGCAGCATCGACAGCGCGCCAAGCGGCGCGGCCAGCAGCAGCGGCGTTGCCTTCAGGAAGAAGCTGCGCGCCGACACGCCCGACAGGGGCATGAGCGCGAGCTCGAGGGCTAGTGCCACGCCCGCGCTCACCGGGTCGATCGTGATCAGCAGCGGGGTCGTTGCGACCAGGAGGGCGAGCACGCGGGCGACGGGATTCGTGTGGGCGAGGAGGCCTCGGGCGCCGGGCTTCGCGCCGCGATCGTGAGCGTTCCCGGTGGGGGTGGCTTTGGCCTCGTCCGTGGGATCGGCAGGGGTCGCGCCGCGCGTCCCGACCTGCCCGAGGTCGACGACGCGCTGGCCCATCGCGGCCACGAACGCGGGGTCGTGCGTGATCGACACCAGGGTGACGCCGCGATCGAGGGCGGCGCGCAGGAGGCGCACGAGGCCGAGCCACGTGCCGCGGTCCTGGCCGAAAGTCGGCTCGTCGAGGATGAGCAGCTCAGGGGCGCTGATGAGCGCGGTCGCCACCGACAGGCGACGCTTCTCGCCGCCCGACAGGGTCATGGGGTTGGCGCGCGCGAGTTTGGTCAGGCCCAAGGCCTCGAGGTGTTCGTCGACGAGGGGAGCGATCTCCTCGTCGGTCATGCCGGCGGCGCGCGGACCGATCGCGAGTTCCTCGGCGACGGTGGCGGCCAGGAACTGGTATTCGGGCTCCTGGAAGACCATGGACATGCGGCCCAGGAGTTGCTTGCTGCTCCACTCGTGCGGGTCGCCAGCCGTGCCGTCGGAGGTCTCAACCTCGACGGCGCCCTCCAGGGGCGGTAGGAGGCCCGCGAGGGTGAGCGCAAAGGTCGATTTTCCGGCGCCGTTAGCGCCAACGATGCAGGTGGAGACGCCGCGCTCGATCGTCAGGTCGATGCCGCTGCGCACGGGGGCAGCCGCGTCGTAGCCGATCGTCAGGTCGGTGACGCGGGCGATCGGGGCTGCTTCGGACGAGGCCGGGGGGACCTCGGGGGCGGGGCCGACCTCGGCGGCGACGTCGTCGCCGGGAAGCCAGATGCCGCGCTCACGCATGGCGTCGCCCTGCTGTGCGAGGACCTCGTCGAGGGGGCCATCGGCGGCGATCGCGCCGTCCGCGACCACGATGACGCGATCCACGAGGGAGGCCCACACGTCGACGCGGTGCTCGACGACGACCACGGTCGCACCCGTGCGCTCGACGACCTTTTCGACGGCGGCGCGCACCTCGGCGACACCGCTCGGGTCCAGGTTCGCGGTGGGCTCGTCCAGGAGCAGCAGACCCGGGCCCATCGCGAGGATCGACGCCAGAGCCAGGCGCTGCTTCTGCCCGCCCGACAGCTCCGTCGTCGAATGATCCAAGGGGACACTCAGGCCCACGGCCTCGAGCGAATTCTCCACGCGCGGCCAGATCTCCTCGCGCGCAACCCCCAAGTTCTCCATGCCGAAGGCCACGTCGTCGCCCACCCGGGCGAGGACCACCTGGGCCTCAGGGTCCTGCATGAGCAGGCCCACGCGGCCCCTCGCCTCGGCCGGAGCGACGCCATCGACGGTGAGCGTGCCGGTGGCCTCGCCCTCCTCGGCGCCGCCCAGCAGGCCGGCCAAGCCGCCCATGAGCGTCGACTTGCCCGACCCAGACGGGCCCAGCACCAGCACGCGCTCGCCCGGCGCGATATCGAGATCAACGTCCGACAGCGCGGCGTTCTTGCGCCCGGCGTGACGCCATCCCCAGCCGCGCGCGCACACGCGCGCGCCCGTCCCCTCACCCAGCGGCACCCGGCCGTCCAGGGAGGAAACGGGACGCGAGGAGGCGGAGTGGGCCTCGTCCATGGATTCGAAATCAGACAAGCTCGCGCGCTCCACGGCCGGAGGCAAAACGATCCAGGGCGCCCGTCTTTGCGAGCGCATTCGTCAGCGCCCACGCGAGGATGCCCGCCAGGACGATACCCGACGCCATGCCGCACACGAGGTAGATCGCGTTGTAGAGCGCGCCCTTCGCGAGGTGACCGGAGAGGAAGAGCTCAAGAACCCACTCGAACGCGAAGGACACGGCACCCGCAGCACCCACGATCGTCGCGTTGAAACGGCGGTAGGCGACCAGGGCGAAGACGACCTCCGCGCCGAGGCCCTGCGCGAGGCCCGAGTAGATGGTCTCGACGGCCCACTGGGAGCCCAGGGCCATGGAGACGGTCGCGGCCATCAGCTCAACGAAGAGTGCGGCGCCAGGCTTGCGGATCACGTAGCCGCCGAGCGTGCCGCCCAGCAGCCAGACGCCCGTCACCAGGCCACCCACGCCGGGGCCGATGGTCTTGAGGAACTCGTAGCTAGCACCGCCCACCTGGTTCCAGACGACAAAAATGAGGCCGCAAGCGACGCCCAGGACGGCGGCGGTGACGATGTCAATGACCCTCCAGCGGAGGGACGGAGCAGTGGATGCCATGCGAAAATACTCCCTTCGTGTTGCACGGCGGCCACGAGGGAAGAGCCTTCCTACGCCGGTATGATCCGGATCAGGTTCTACGGTCGGGGGTGGTCCCCTCTCAGCTCGGTTCGAGCTCCCGTGGCACGCTGGTGAGCATAGTCACTAACTATGGGTTCCGCTACTCATGCAGGTGGGGGCCGGTATGCGGGCCCTCGCCCGTGCCCCCGTCACCAAGGACTCCACGCGACGCGCGGCGCAGCAGGAAATGGCGGTTCGCGAAGGCCGCGCCCACGATGAATGCGATCCAAATCAGCGAATAGACGAGGCCGGGGCGAGTATCGTCCCACATCGCCAGGATGATGCCCATGCAGCCCATGAACGCCAGGACGATCCAGGCGCTGATCGCGCCGCCGGGGGCCTTGAACTGTGAGGCCGCGTGCAGCTGCGGGCGCTTACGCAGGTACACCAGGTAGGACACGACGATGACGACCCACACGCCCATGAACAGCGTGGCCGACACGGAGGTCACCAGCGTGAAGGCCTCGGAAATCGAGCCGCCCATCCCCATGATGACGATGCCCGACAGGAGGCACACGCAGGACAGGAACAGGGCGTTGAGGGGAACGTGGTGCTTGGAGAGGCGGGCGAAGATGCCCGGTGCCTGCTCCTGACGGGCCAGGCCGTAGAGCATGCGCGACGTGGAGTAGATGCCCGAGTTCGCGCTCGAGGCGGCCGAGGAGAGGACCACCAGGTTGACGATCGTCGCCGCGGCACCCAGGCCGGTCAGCGAGAACATCGTGACGAAGGGCGACTTCTCCGGGCTCACCTGATCCCAGGGGGTCACCATCATGATGGCCGCGAGCGCCGCCACGTAGAAGAGCATGATGCGCACAGGGATGGAGTTGACGGCCTTGGGCAGGGTGTTGTCCGGGTCGTCGGTCTCGGCGACGGTCGTGCCGACCATCTCGATGCCGATAAAAGCGAAGAGGGCGATCTGGAAGCCACCGAGGAAACCGGTGAATCCGGTCGGGAAGAAGCCGCCATGGCTCCACAGGTTCGAGACCGCGGCCACGGTTCCCTCCTCGTCAACCGTGCCCATGGCGACCATGCCGAAACCGACGATGACCAGGGCAACGATCGCGACGATCTTGACGAGCGCGAACCAGAACTCCGTTTCGCCGAAGGCCTTCACCGTCATCGCGTTGAGGGCGAAGAGCAGCAGAGTTGTCGCACCGATGGGGATCCACGCGGGCAGGTCCGGCCACCAGAAGTGCGTGTATCCGGTGATCGCGATCATGTCGGCGACGCCCGTGACCACCCAGCACGCCCAGTACGTCCAGCCCGTCACGAACCCGGCCCACGGGCCGATAAGGTCGCGGGCGATGTCCGCGAAGGTCGCGTACTTGTGGTCGGAGAGCAGCAGCTCACCGAGGGTGCGCATGAACAGGAAGAGGACCGCGCCGATGATCATGTAGACCAGCAGGATCGAGGGGCCCGCGACGGAGATCGTCTTACCCGATCCCATGAACAGGCCCGTACCGATCGCGCCACCGATGGCGATCAGCTGGATGTGGCGGTTTTTCAGCGTTCGCTGGAGCTTTTCGCCACCCTGATGGGGCTCACCGTGTTCAACGTTCTCGACTGTCATCGTTGTTCCTTCCGCCAGCTCCCCTCCCGGGGGCGCTTTTGCGCGGCCTTTGCGCACTCTCGCGACGCGCTTGACTATCCAACGCTACCGCACAGGTAGGCCCATGACCGAATCCAGAGCTACACATGGCAGAGCAAGCCCATTCAAGTTAGGTTTGCCTTATGACGCAGAATCCAACGCCTTCGACGGGCGAGACCGCCACCCCCTCAACTGATGAGGCCTCGTACCCCCTGATCTCCGTGGCCACCGTTCCCACCGAGCGGGCCGCGCGCTACGGCAAGCAGCTTGTGAGCCACATGGGCCACAAGATCACGGGCTCGTGGGACGAGGAGGCGGGCAACGGATACCTGCTGTTCGACCGCGAGGGTCCGGTTCTGGGGCGTTTCGACGTGATCGCGTCGGCGTCTGATCTGCGGCTCGAGCTGCGCACGGAGCCCGAGCGCGCCGATCGCCTCGAATTCATCGTCGGCATCCACCTGGCGCGCTTCGGCGCGCGCGACAGCCTCGCCATTTCGTGGGAGCGCACCGACGGCAGCGAAGGTTCGACGCAGGGCCCCCTCACCCCCGAAGAGGTCGAGGCGCACGCCCGCGCCAAGAAGGCGGCACGCGAGGCGGCGCAAGAGGCCGGACACGCGGAGTAGGCCCGGCGGCCCCATCAGTTCCGCACGCGAATCTGTCGCGACAACACCTGACAGCACCCAAGTAACCTCCGTCGAAACGCATACCCACTCGCAGCGCACAAAGATTCAACCAGATCGGGAAGATTCCACCCGATCAGAAGGGGTTGATTCTTCCCGATCGGGTGTAACACCCCATCGGTAACAAGCTAGAACGCGGCCAGCGTCCAGCGGCTCATTGCTAACGATCCACACCCTACGCCCCGCCATCGTCCGCGCAGCAACTCCTACACCCGGCACTGCACCCGTTACGGGACGCTGCACCTCTTACGGGACGCTGCACCCGATCAGAACGGGTGCACCGCCTACGGATCGGGTGCACCACCCACATCCACAAGCACAACCGTGGCGAACGCCCCGACACCACCCTCACAATCACCAATTCCGCATGCAATTCCCTGACAGCCGAACGCACTAGCATCTCAAAAACCGCGGAATTCCAACATTTCGACTTCAAAAGTTGAAGCACTCACGGGAGAATTGCATGCGAAATGTGGAGGACGCGCCCGAGCGGGCACTCAGCATCAGAAACGGCACACACAGCACACCGGCACACAACAAACCCCCACAGCCACGAGGCTGCGGGGGTTGTCATTCATCTTGTTTCAGCGCGTAATCCAGGCGCGCTTCCACTCGGAAACACCACGGATGCCGCGCTGTATCGAGACGCGCCGACAGCAGCAGACACCGGCACGGAGGCTCAGAAGCTCAGCGGCCCTCGAGGTGGTTCTTCGCGGCCAGCAGGACCTGCTCCCACATGCCGATCGCGTCGTCGTACGCCTGGCGGGCCTCGGCCTCGTCGTCAGAGACCGACGCCAGACCCGATTCCTCCACGTGGATGGCGACGCCGCCGCGCTCCTCGGACAGGGAAACCTCGACGCGGGTCGCGTACTCGTCCGGCAGCTCGTCGTCGGCCAGCGGGTACCAGCGGAAGGCGACGACATCCATCGGATCCTCGTCGGCCTTCTCGATCAGCCAGTCGCCGGCGTCCGGGTCGCTCACGCGATAGATGCCGTCATCCCCGAGCGTCACCTCGTGGTCACCCAGCGGGCCGTCGTTGACCCACCAGCCCGGCTCCGACACGAGCGCCCACGCGGCCTCAATGTCGCAGTCCACGACCACGTCGGTCTCGACGCGATCCAGGTCGTCCTCAACGTCGGCGTCAGAAGTCATGTCAAAGAAGCTCATACACCAACGGTACCGGGTCGGGCGCTCCCAGGCACGCGAATGGACACCGAAACGGGCGCCCATTTCCGCACGTCGGCAGGCACCGGAACAGACAAGGGATCAGACACGCAAGCACGTCGGCGCACACACGCACGAGGCATGGGAGCGCCGCGTTCCTCGCGCGCATACGACGAGGCCGTGGCCGGCCCCGCGGGAAAGCGAGAGTCGGCCACGGCCTCGGCGTGTCAAAGAGCCTCAGGCGAGACGCGTGATGCGGTAGCGCCAATCCACGGGGCCAACCTCGAGGGTCTCCACGCGGTAGTGCTGCTCGGAGTCCTGCAGGTGCGCGAACAGCGGCTCGGGCTGGTGGGGCGCGCAGATCTGGATGTTCTCGCCGACGGGCAGGTTATCGACCGCGGCGAAGAGGACCGCGTGGCGCACGACGCGGGGGATCGAGTGGATGACCAGCTCGTCCGCGCCGGGGCGGTGGATGACGCCGGCGCCGCCAGCGTGGACGTTGCCCGCAGAGGGGGCGCCGTCACCGCAGCCGCAACCGGCGTGCTCGGCGGGAGCCTCGGCGGCGGCCTGCTCGGCGCGCGCCTTCTTACCCTCGCCACCACAGCCGCAACCGGCGTGCTCGGCGGGAGCCTCGGCGGCGGCCTGCTCGGCGCGCGCCTTCTTACCCTCGCCACCACAGCCGCAACCGCAGCCGCCGTCCTCGGAAGGGACGGTGTTGGCGTCGACCAGCTTGAACATCTGACGGTCAGTCATGTCTTTTCCTTATCCTTCGGCCCGACGGGCCATTTCAGCGAACCTTACCCAGTGTAGGCATGCCTCAGCCGTGCCCGCGCGTTCACTTAATGAGGAACTCGGCCTCGACCTCGACGCTGACGTTGAGGGGCAGAGCGGCGACGCCCACGGCGCTGCGCGCGTGCTGGCTGCCGAAGATCTCGCCGAACAGCTCGGAAGCGCCGTTGATGACGCCGGCCTGGCCGTAGAAGTCGGGGCGCGAGGACACGAAGCCGACGACCTTCACGACGCCCGCGAGGTTGTCGATGCCGCCCGCAACGGAGGCCGCCGCGGCCAGGGCGTTGAGGGCGCACACGCGCGCCGCATCCTTGGCGTCCTCGGGGTCCGCGCCGTCCTCGCCGACCGCGCCGATGCACACGGGCTCGCCGTTCACGACGGGGATCTGGCCGGAGGTACGCACGACGCCGCGGTCGATAACGGCCGGCACGTAGGCGGCGACGGGGGTGGCGACGGCGGGCAGTTCGAGGCCGAGCTCGACGAGCTTCTCGGAGGGGAGCATGAGGGGTCCTTTCGTTGTCATCGACGAGGCCAGGGCCTCGTCCTCCGGTTCCAGTTTAGTTGCGCTGATCCCGGGGGTGGCGAGTGACGGCGTGACCGTGAGATCCCGGCCCAGGCCTCGTCGAGGAGGAGTGAGCGCAGGTATAGGCGTGCGCCCCGCGTGTCGACAATCACGCGGGGCGCACTAGTGGGAAGCCTCAGCCCTGGGGTGCGGCCGGGGGCTGACCGCCCTGACCCGGACCGCCCGCCGGGGGCTGGCCACCCTGTCCCGGGCCGCCGGCCGGGGGCTGTCCGCCCATCCCCATGCCGCCCTGGCCGGCGGTCGCCGAGGTCTCGGTGCCGTCGACGCTCACCGTGTAGGTGGAGCCGTTGGTCATGCCGGAGGTCGAGTAGATGACGTTTCCGAAGGCCTTGGGCGAGGTGTAGGTGCCCAGGACGGAGCCGGAGGAGTCCGTGATCGTCACGGTGGATCCGGCGGATCCGGAGGCCGCGGCGGAGATCCAGCCCTGGCCGTCGGTCGTGGTCGGAGTCTCCACCATCTCGCTCGTCGCGAAGGCGATGACCGTGCCACCCGTGATGCTCATGGCGCCGTTGGAATCCAGGGCGCCGTTCGCGCCGGAGGCCGGGCCGTAAACGGTCGTCGTGCCGCCGCTGATGGTCAGCGAGCCGTTGGAGTCGAGGCCATCGCCGTTCGCGTTGACGGTCACGGTGCCACCCGTGATGGTGAGCTGCTCGCCGGTGTCCTCCATCGAGCCTCCGCCGTCAGCCATGCCACCCGGGCCCATCTGCTGGGTGGTCGTGTCGGTGGTGGTCGTGGTGGTGTCGGAGCTGGACTCGGCGACGGCGGCCAGGCCGGCCTCGACGGTGATCGAGCCCGAGGCGTTGATGCCGTCGTCACTCGAGGTCAGGTCGACCGTGCCGTCGGAGATCGTGATGAGGCCGCCCTCGAGGGCCTCGTTCGACTGCGTGACGGTCACGGTTGCGCCGTCCAGGACGGCCGCGACCTCGGTGTGCACGCCGTCGTCGCCGGAGGCGGCGGTGATCGTGCCGGAGCTCAAGCGCAGGGCGCCATTGGAGTGGATGGCGTCATCCCCGGCGTCGATGGTGGTCGTGCCACCGTCGACGATGATGTAGGTCTGAGCCTTGATGCCCTTGGTCGAGCCCGTGGAGGGCTTGCCGGCCGAGACGCCGCCGCCCGAGGTGATCGACAGGGTGCCGCCGGTGACGATCGCGTCGGTGTACGCGTCGATGCCGTCGCCGCCCGAGGTCAGGGTGACGGTGCCGTCCACGACGGACACGTAGCCCTTGGTGTCGTCGTTGTCCTGGTCGGACTTGAGGGCGTCACCACCGGAGTTCACGGTGACGGTGCCGCCCGCAATCGTCAGGGAGTCCTTGCCGCGCAGGCCGTCATCCGAGGCGGTCGCGTTGATCGTGCCGCTCAGGACGTACAGGTCGTCCTTGGAGGTGATCGCGTCCGAGGCGCCGGAGGTCACGGTGAGCGTGCCCGACCCGGTGATCGTCAGGTCCATGTCGGCGTAGATGGCCGCGTTCGCGTCCTCCGTGCCGGTGTAGGTGCCGTCGGTGATCGTCGAGGCGCCCTCGAGAGACAGAACGAGGTCGTCACCGCTGGTCGCCTCGATCGCAGCGCCCGTCGAGGAGGTGATGGTCGCGTTGTCGAGAATCAGGATCACCCTGTCCTCGGCTCCGGCGGCCACAACGACCTTGCCGGTGAAGGAGCCGCTGAGCTTGTAGACGCCGGCCTTGGAGATGGTCAGCACGCCATCGCTCACGCTCACGGCGTCGGACGAGGAGGTCGCGGTCGTTCCGCTGAGCGTCACGTCGACGGCGTCCGAGGCCTTCCAGTCGCTGTCCTCCACGTAGGAGGCCTTCACGTTCGAGGCCAGGGCGTCGGCCGCGGTGGGCGGTGCAGTCGTGTCGCCGTTGGTTCCGGAGGCCGCGACGGTCGCGGTGGCCGTGGTGGAGCCGGAGCCGGAGGAGGTCACGCCCGAGGAGCTGCAGGCGCCCAGCGCCAGTGTTCCAACGAGGGCGATCGCGCCGATCGTCCGAGCGGGGGTCCAGATTTTCTGAAGGGCTTTCATGTGTATGTCTCTTTCGTGCAATTAAAGCTTGTGTTTCTTATGCTCAGCGCTTTCGTTTCGTGTGCTGTCGAAACCGCGGGCGCCGGTGTTAGGTCTGTCAGGCCGCCATCGCGAGGGGCGCGCAGTGCGCGAGCTCGGGGACCTCCACATATTCGTGAAAGTAACGGTCGAGCGTCCGGTGCCACTTGTTCGCGGGCAGGCGGTGCATGGCGGCCATCGCGGTTCCGTACTTGGAGATCTTCACGGGGCGCACGCCACCCTCCCACAGGAGGTGGTCCACCACGGATGGGGTCGCACCCGACTTCGTTTCGATGATGACCAGGTCGGGGCGAGCAACCTCGGTGCCGTCCGTGCGCAGCGAGCGCCACAACAGGCCCGTGTCCACCGTCGCGCGTCCCACGCCACCGGGCAGAAGCAGGGTGTTGCGCTCGTAGGATCCAGCCAGGACCGGCTCGAGGGCTGGCACCAGGTGGCCGTATCCCGTCTTCTCGACCTTGCCGGCCACCCACTGGCGGCGCTCACCCGCGAGAGGAGCCCCGGCCTCGTCCCAAGAGATCGGCATGCGCTTCTTGACGGTCACGCCGCGCGGGCCGCGGGTCTTGACCTCCAGGAACGAGGCCTTGGACGAGAGGTAGGAGCGGGTGCGGACCTTGAAGCGACGGCGGCGCTTGAGCGCAGTCAGCAGGTACGAATCCATGTCGGGGGTGTCGTAGTAGGTGGAGGCGTAGCCCTGGGACACCTGGCCGTCGATGTTCAGGACCAACACATCCTCAGGGAGGCGGCTCAGAATCGCCGAGGCCGTGGCCGCGTCCAGCGCGTACTTGCGGTCCACTCGGGTCAGCATCGCCGCGCGCTTATTCAGTTCGTCGAGGCCGATCGCGTCGAGGTCAGCGAGAATCGAGTTCAGGGTGGCGTTCATGAGTCGTTTCCTTGGTAGTGGTCTGCGGGGTGGCGGGTCAGCGGGTGGGCTGGCGGGTCGACGGGTGGGCTGGCGGGTCAGGCGACCTTCGAGCGAACGTCCACGAGAGTCAGGTCGTTCACGAGGTCGAGCTTCACGACGCTGACCGAGGCGACGGACGCTCCGAGGCGCTGCTCGAGGGCGGCCTTCAGCTCGGCGGGATCGGCGATCGCGCGGTCCAACTGGACGGTCTGCGAGGTGTAGCGGCCGAAGACCAGCTTTGAGTCACCGAAGGCCAGGGCCACGAGGATCAGGGCGATGAGGCCTCCCAGCAGCGGGGTCACCGCCGAGGACATGCCCGTCAGCAGGCCGAGAGCCAGCGAGGCGAAGTAGTAGGCGATTTCCGTCTGCGAGATCTGATCCGAACGCAGACGGATGATCGAGAGAACACCGAAGAGGCCGAGGCCAAGGCCCGCGCTCACGGTCGAGTTCGCGAGGATGATCGTGACGGCGAGGACGCCGACATTCACTCCGAGGAACGCTGCGACCAGGTCAGCGCGGCGGTGCCGTGGGAAGTACAGGCCGAACACGAGGGCGGCCATGGCAACCAGGTCAATGGCGATCAGAATCAGGGCGGTCATTGGTGTCTCCTTTTGTCGATGCACCAATTTCCCCACTCGACCCTATGAAGAACCTATGAAGCTCTCATATTTCTCATATGACTTTTGGGAGTGTTGCTGTGAAGCTGTGAATGCTGGTGTTTGAGTGGGTATTTTTCGTTGTGCTTCTGCGGTTCCAATTGCTGTGCAGCCCCACGGGTGTTCCGGGCGCCGCGTGTTGTGTCAGGCCGGGCTGCTCGATACGCCCGCCATCCACTGCGCATGATCTGCCTAGTTCGGTCTGGTCGCTCTGTGTGCCGGTGGGCGGCGGCCCGCCCGCGAGATCGCCACACGCGAGCCTGACGGCTCGGAGTGGTCGATCTCGAGGCCCGCCCTGGCCCTGCCGCCACCCACCGGCACCGCGACCAGGTCCTCCGGTCCCTCCGACGCCCTCCACACCAGTGGGGCCTGGTGTGCTGGCGTGTGGCTTGGCGCGTCGGCTTGAAGCCCGGCCAGGCCCCTCCGCCACCCACGGGCACCGCGACCAGGCCCCGACGCTGCCCACGGGTGTCGCAGCCAGGCCCTACTGGGACCCCGTCCCTCACCCCCAGACCCTCACTTCCCTCATTCCTGAACCCACACGCAATTTCGCATGCAATTCCCCCGACACTACTTCAAACCTTCAATTTAGATCGTTGGAATTGCAACGTTTTCAGACTTTGTTGGAACTTCTCTCAATCGAATTGCATGCGACTTTTCGGGGGCAGACTCCGAACACCACCACGGGCACCGCAGCCTGGCCCTCACCCGCGACTAGGCCACACAAGCGCGAAAAAAACTCGCCCTGCTCGCCTCCATCAGCGTCCACACGCGAAAAAGTTCGCCCAGCACCGCCACAACTGCCCAAAATCAGCCTATTTTCACTCGCAGGGCGAACTTTTTCGCGGTTTGGCCCGAAATCGACTCCTGCTGGGCGAGTTTTTTCGCGCTGATGGGTGCCACAGCCGCCTCACAACACCCGCCAACCACCTCGCCTGAAACCGATGACACCAATGCGGGTGGATCACTGCCACGAAATGAAACCACTGACACCTTTGCTCGCACAAAAGAACCAATTTCAGGCCGTTTTCCGCCCGCAAAGGTGTCACGGGTTTCATGCACCCCTCACCGAGCACCCGCAAAGGCGTCGCTGGTTTCATCAGACGTCGAATCAAGGCTTCTGATTCACAGCAAGGCGCTCAGACGCTCATGCTTGCTGCCTCCATCACACTCCTGGTAGCGTCGGATCATGAACAACGAGCCTTTCTGCACCCTTCGGAGGCAGACCACCGGTGCACAGGTGGGGTGGTGACCGTGGCTCGATCGCGACGTCGGGGGATCGGCGGATTCCTCTCCAGCATCTTTTCCAATCGCACCGAGTCGCTCGTGGGTGAAGACAGATGGCGGCGCAACGAGTGGAAACGTGCACTAGTTTCGATCGTCATCGTCTCTCTCGGGATAGCGATCGTTGAAGGAATCTATCGACTGACACACTATGGCGATTTCCGTTTCGCTGTCTATCTGGCTTCAATTCCGCTAGTAGCTGGAGTGCCTCAGGTGACATGTAACTCGATAGTTCCCTATCTGCGTCCCCATGTTCGATTCGTCAATGGCCGCGTTGTGATACAAGGTGAGCGTCTCACCAACATCGGATACCTCACTAGCTACCTGATCCTCTGCATGATCGTCGTAGGAGCACTCGTGCTCGGTTTCCTATCACATAACTTCAAGACAACTATCGGTATTGCGGTGGTTGCAGCATTTTTTGCCTATTATCTCTTTTCCGAGAATCCATTCGAAGACCTGAAAAACACCGTCAAGGATCGTTCAATGACGGCGTTATCCACAGATAGCATTGACTTTCACGCGGCTCCTCATCTGTCGATCCATAAGCATCTGGAGTCCGCCTCCGATGGATGCGGTAACGACTCCTCCGTCCGGTGGGACCAGAACGTCAAGATCTACGATCTAAGCACGACGAGCTACCACGTTACTCTCTTCGCTGACCCCGACACGTATGACGGTCCATGGAGCTTGTGCTGCCGGACGATCGGCATCCCCTTCACCGGCCTCGACGCCCTCATCCGGCACTTCAACGAGCGCCCCGAGGACCGTCCACTCCTGGCCACACCGCAGGGCGTCGACCTCGTCAACGACATCCTCGCCGAAGCCCGCGCAGGACTCTTTACCTCGAAGTGAAGGCACGCATGAGCACCAGGAAACAGGCTTTGGTACCTTCCGATTTATCCGGTACGCTCAGCCGAATGTCGCTCAACAATCGGGACTACTCAGAATAACCCTCTCGAAACAGACGGTCCGAAATACCCAGACCCCTCCACACGAAACCGCCAATTTAAACCATTTTCCTCCCGCAAAGGCGTCGCTGGTTTCATTAAACCTCTCGCAGCTGCCCCAAGGAGCACGATTAGTTACTCGAGCTCCAACATGTCGATCGCGCGCGGCGAGATGGACGTCGTGTCCACGACCGTGCGCGACGTGACGGGCCGCGACCCGCTCACCTTCGAGGAGGTCGCCCGCGCGACGCTCGCGTCTGGCCGCTGACTGTCGCGGTTACGGCGCGGTTGGGACAGACTCGTTTCTCTTATCAGGGACGAAGCCGGGGTCGCTTCATGCGCTCATGCTTGCTTGCACCCTTCGCCTATACTTGCGTCCCCGATCACACGCCTGCTAGCGTCAAGTCATGGAACACATGTCTATCAACACGCATCCGGAGATCGTGCCTCCGGTCCTGTATGTGCCAGTCGATGAGCGAGCCGATGGGGAGCTCGGTTTTTCGCTCGCCCACATGTTCGATCAAACGACCGTACTTTTGGCATACACGTCTCTCGACCGACTCCTTGATGGGTTGGGCGAAACACAACGATGGGGTGTCCTAGAGACAAAACGACTTCCAGAGGTTCAGGAACAAACCAATTTCGACAAAATTGAAATTGACCGCTACATCGAACCCGATGCTCGCGAACGGAAAGCTCAATGACCGCCGACCTGGTTATCACCGAAGATATGCTCACTCAGATGGCAAAAACGTTCGAACGTCTGGAAGAGTCAATAAAAATCTGCCTGCACAATTGCCGCTTGAGGTTGACGCTGGCATTGCAACAGCGATAATCATGGACATGTTTGGAGTCCTTGACTATGCCGGAACAGCATTTGCACAGAACTGCAATGTATGCTCTACCAACCTACGAACATTAGTCAACCAACATAAAGAAAATGAGGAAGAAGTTACACGGCATCTGGAAGCACTTGGAAAGCAGATGAAATAATGGCACCTATGACCAGTGTTTCCTTTGATGCACATAATTCCTCCTCACTCATCGACACACGCATTTATGGAAATCCTGACGACATTCGTGATGCTGCCGCAACGGTGCGAAAAATCTACGAGGCACTCAACGATGCGTTCATCGAGATGAGCAACTCACTCGTCCCACTCCCCGAATACTGGGGAGGCGAGAGTGCTAACGCGTATGAGGAACTTCTTAATGCCTTTCGTTCATGCACTGGAGAAAACTCTAGCTATACATACAACGTCTGGGAAGCGATGCGCGCATACGCACAACAGCTTGATTATCACTACCGCGATATGGAGACCATTCGACATAATGCGATAGCCTGTGGCCTTACGATCATTAATGGATACGACATCGTCTCACCTCCTCCGCCCGGCGAGGAACCAATAATGCCGCCATACGACGCTCCCGAGAGCGAGCACAGCATTTATCGAGCTGATCATTACGAGTACGAGCAAAGCAAGCTTCGCATCGAGGATTTCGAAGGATTAAAACTCCGTGTGCAGGAAGTTAGAGACGATCTCGAAGAATGGGTGAGGAAACATTTATCAAATGTTCAATCGGATCCGCCCCCTTCTTTCATCAAGTTCGTCGACGACCAGCGGAACGAACTCGTGGAAAGACCCTGGCAGTTACTCCCTGATTTAGTCGATCAATCATTTGCCATTCGTGCAGCATATCGACAAGACAAGCTCACGGCTGCGGTGAACGATTTCAGCGAGGCAATGCATACTCCCGGGGCAGCTCAAGTCCGCCCTCAGATCGACTCAGCACTCCAAGACGCAATTAGAGCGCAACAAGAGGCTCGATCTGCAGCCTCACTTTCTTCTAAGGTCAGCACTGGAGCGACGGCTGCTGGTAGCCTGCTTCTCGCATACGATGTTGCAACTGCTGATAATCCATCCGAGAAGGCCGTTTCAGGTATCGCTGGGATGATTGGAGGCGCGGAAGTTGCGTCCTGGGTGTCTGCTGCCGTCGTCCGGCGCGGTGGGAGCGCTATTTTCGGGGCAGCGCTCGGTGGACCGGTCGGAGTGGTAGCAGGTATTGCGATCACGGAGGGCGTCGCATGGGCCTACAGACAGCTTCCCCTTGAATACCGAGAACGCGTTGACGCTACTCTTTGGCACTGGCCCTACTACATCGGCCTGGGGTGGTGAGCGTGGCTCGGCCTTCCTCATTTTTGGCAAGAAGACCCCACGACAGTTCTCCTCGGGGCGTGGACCTGGCTGCGCGAGACTTGTGGAAGCTCACCGCGATCACCATTGTCGTCAACGCCGTCTTGGCGGTGGGCGCCTACTGGGTTTTCTCGTTCATTCGCATCGGCCCACTACAGCTGCTCTTCATCTGGTTCCCCCTATACCTGGCCGCCGCACTCCCCCACCTCATCGAAATGACTGTGCGCCCGTTCTGGTCATCGCACCCCCATTACGAGGACGGCTCCATCGTCATTTGGGGCAACCACCAGTCCATTGCGCTCGTCACGACTGGATTCCTGCTCTACGCCTTCGCGGGAGGGACGATGGCGGCGGGTTTCACGACCGGACAGCCCTTCCACGCCGCGATATATGTGTTCGCCGCTGCGTCCATGGCCTATCTCGAGTGCAGCCGTAATCCCGGCAAGGACCTCGTCATCGCCCTGACTGACAAGCAAAAGACAACTCTGACCCCCGAGGGAATCTCCTTCCACTTCCCGGAGCTGCTGTCCGTCGAGGAAGACTCACACGACCGGGATGTCACCATCCTGTGGAAGGATAACGTCACCATCCACAGCGTCAACAGTCCAACGATTATTCTTAACGCAAACCCCGACACATACGGCGGGCCGTGGAGCATCTCCTCCGAGCGCATCGGCATCCCCTTCACCGGCCTCGACGCCCTCATGCGACACTTCAACGAGCACCCCGAGGACCGTCCACTCCTGGCCACACCGGAGGGCGTCGGCCTCGTGAACGACATCCTCGCCGAGACCCACATGGAACTCATAATCCAACAAAGGAGCCACGCATGAGCACCAAGAAACGCATCCTCGTCACCCTGATTGTCGCGGTCCTGGCCGCGATCGTCATCTTCCCGATGCTGCCCCTCGAATACCGCGACCGCGTCGTCGCAGTCCTCACCCACCCGCTGTACTACCTGGGCTTGGGCAACTGGTGAGCGCTCCGATAGAACGCGCTTAACCCAGGAAGGCAGCGGGATCGTCCACGAGTGCATCCAGCACTCGGAACGCCGCACCCCGAACCGTCAGCGACGCAGAATCCGGCAGCACTTCAACGATCGGCGAGGACCACGGGGCCTGCAGCGTGCGCGTCTCGATTTCCTCGCGCGCCGGATCCAGCAGGGCGCCACTCAGCTCGGCGACGGCACCGCCCAGCACGACGTGCGGGATGTCCATCGCATTGATGACCCCCGACAACACGCGCCCGAGGGCCGCTCCAGCCTCCGCCAGCACGGCTCGGGCACGCTCCTGCTCCGCGCCCACACCAAGAGATCCGGAGGTCTTCGCCCCGGCCTCGTCGACGAGGCCCGCGCAACGCAGAATCCCGATCGCCCCGGACCCCGCTGGGGCACCCACATGCTCGGCGAGGGCACGCACACCCAGGTAGGCCTCGAGGCATCCGCGCGCCCCGCAGCGGCACAGCGGCCCATTGGGATCCGCGCACATGTGCCCGATTTCGCCGGACCAGGCACGCGCCCCGCTCATCGGTCGATGATCGACGATGACGCCAGCGCCAACGCCCACCTCGCCCGACACGTACACGAAGGTCGACGGACCACCGGCCACCCCCGGTCGCGTGTAGGCAACCGCGTAGGCCGCCAGGTCCGCTTCGTTCGCGACGACCACCGGGTTCAGGTCGGCGAGCGGGGCAAGTAGCTGGTCATGCGGGATGTCTCGCCACCCCAAGTTCGGGGCGAGCGCCAGCCGGGTCGGCGACACCAAGCCCGGCAGCCCAACGCCCGTCCCCAGGAACAGGGCGCCATCGGGCAGGGTGCCCTCTAACAGAGTGTGGGCCTCTCGGGCCGCGAGCGCCATCGTCTCCTCCGGCGCACTGTCGGCGAAATCGCGCTCAATCCGGCGGTGCCCGAGCTCCCGTCCCGCGATATCGACGAGCGTGACATCGAGGCTCGCGACGTCCACTTCAACGCCGAGGGCGACGGCGCTGCCCTCCGCGGGGGTCAGGCGGTTGGCCGGGCGGCCACGGCCGCCGCCGTCGCCAGGTTCGAGTTCTCGCACGAGTCCGGCACTCACCAGGTCGTCCACGAGGCGCGAGATAGTCGCGCGCGTCATTCCGGTGCGCTGCGAGAGGCCTGCACGCGTGACCTCGCCCGGCGAGGCGAGGATGTTGCGCAGCACCGTCGACATGTTGGATGCGCGCACATTTTCCGACTTCACGCCGCGGTTCTGAGCGCCCATCCCCCGCTCCGAGGGGCGCGGCGAAGCGACCGGGCCGCGACTGATGCGGCCGGCGTCGTTGGCGCTGTCGGAACGGGTCGGCATGGACCCAGGCTACCGTGTCGGGGTAGCGGTGCCCACCCGTCGCACGGACTTGTCGGAGGGCCTTGACGAACGCGCACACAGGTATTAAGTTTTACCCCACAACAAATAAATTGTGACGACGCAAACACAGCGCGCAACGACCGCGCGACCAAATTCGCGGGATCGGCACACGCACCAAGATCCGCCACCGCACAACGATACGCAGCGCCACCGACGACGCAGCACCATCGCCTCCAACTGAACACCGACGTTCGAAAGGACACCACCATGACAACCACCCCCGACAACAAGTTCTCCTTCGGCCTGTGGACGGTCGGCTGGAATGCGGTCGACCCCTTCGGCACGGGGACCCGCCCGGTGCTGGACCCGTGGGAGTACACGGAAAAGCTCGCAGAGGTCGGGGCGTGGGGCATTACCTTCCACGACAATGACGTGTTCGACTTCGACGCGTCGGATCAGGAGCGTCACGACCGCGTCATGAAGGTGAAGGAGGCGGCCGATGCGGCTGGCCTCGTCATCGAGATGGTCACGACGAATACCTTCACTCACCCGGTCTTCAAGGATGGCGGCCTGACGAACAACGACCGTTCGATCCGCCGTTTCGGCCTGCGCAAGATCCTGCGCAACGTGGATCTGGCTGCGGAGATGGGGGCGACGACGTTCGTCATGTGGGGCGGACGCGAGGGCGCGGAGTACGACTCGTCGAAGGACCTGAACGCGGCGTTCGACCGCTACAAGGAGGGCCTGGACACGGTGGCTGCCTACATTAAGTCGCGCGGCTACGACCTCAAGATTGGCCTGGAGCCGAAGCCGAATGAGCCTCGCGGCGACATCTTCCTGCCGACGGTCGGCCACGCGCTGGCCCTCATCGCGCAGCTGGAGCACGGCGACATCGTGGGCCTGAACCCGGAGACGGGCCACGAGCAGATGGCGGGCCTGAACTACACGCATGCACTCGCGCAGGCACTGAACGCGGGCAAACTCTTCCACATCGACCTCAACGGCCAGTCGGGCATCAAGTACGACCAGGACAAGGCGTTCGGCCACGGCGACCTGGCCAGCGCGTTCTTCACGGTCGATCTGCTGGAGAACGGCTTCCCGGGCGGTGGCCCGCGCTACGAGGGTCCGCGCCACTTCGACTACAAGCCGAGCCGCACGGAGGGCATGGAGGGCGTGTGGGAGTCCGCGCGCGCGAACATCGAGATGTACCTGACTCTCGCCCAGAAGGCCCGCGCGTTCCGCGAGGATCCGGTCACCCAGGAGCTGCTCGAGGCTGCGTCGGTTCCCGAGCTGGGCGAATCCACGCTGGCCGCGGGCGAGCCCCTTGAGGACTTCCTGGCGGATCGCAGCTCCTACGAGGACTTCGACGCGCAGGCCGCGGGCGAGCGCGAGTACCACTTCGTGGAGCTGTACCAGCAGGCGATGCGTCACCTGATCGGCTGATCGTCTCTTCGACGAGGGGTTGTGTGATGGGCGAGAGGCCTTTCGTTGCGGGCGTCGATTCCTCGACGCAGTCATGCAAGGTGGTCGTGTGGGATCCGGTGTCGGGCGAGGTGGTGCGCGAGGGTCGCGCGCCGCATCCGGAGGGCACCGAGGTGGATCCGCGCGCCTGGTGGGACGCGTTGAACGAGGCCGTGGCTGCGGCCGGCGGGCTCGATGACGTGCGGGCGCTCAGCGTGGGCGGCCAGCAGCACGGCATGGTCGTGCTGGATGAGCGGGGCGAGGTGATTCGGCCGGCCCTGCTGTGGAATGACACGAGGAGCGCGGGCGCGGCTCGGGATTTGATCGCGGAGCGCGCGGGCGAGTCGTCGGGCGAGGCCTGGTGGGCCGATGCCACGGGCTCGGTTCCGGTCGCGTCGTTAACGGTCACGAAGCTGCGGTGGTTGGCGGATCACGAGCCGGAGGCGGCCCAGCGCGTGGCCGCGGTGTGCTTGCCCCACGACTACTTGACGTGGCGGATCGCGGGCGGTTTTGAGCGCCTGGGGTTGGAGGGGTTGGCGACGGACCGGTCGGATGCCTCGGGGACGGGGTACGTGGATCGGTCGGGGTCGGCGTATCGGCGTGACATTCTCGCCCAGGCGCTGCGCTGTGACGAGGAGCGGGCCGAGCGCATCGTGCTGCCGCGGATCGCGGAACCGTACGAGGTCGTGGCGCACGGGGACGAGGCGCGCGGCTGGGGCGAGATTGCCCTGGGTCCGGGCGCGGGTGATAACGCTGCGGCGGCCCTCGGCGTGGATTTGGGTCCGGGAGCGGCGATGCTGAGCCTGGGGACGTCGGGCGTGGTCGCGGCGGTGTCGGAGTCTGCCGTGTCGGATCCGTCCGGCCTGGTCACGGGCTTTTCGGACGCGTCGGGCCGGTGGCTGCCGCTGGCATGCACGCTGAATGCGTCGCGGATTATCGACGCGATGAGGCGGGTGACGGGCCTGGGGTACGAGGAGTTCGACGAGGCCGCCCTGTCAGTTCCGGATGCGGGTGGGCTGCGGCTGATCCCGTACTTCGAGGGAGAGCGCACCCCGAATCTGCCGGATGCGACGGCGACGTTGGAGGGCATGACGCTGGCGAATTGCGACCCCGCGCACGTGGCTCGCGCGGCGGTCGAGGGGCTGCTGACGCTCATGCGCGGGGCCCTGGACGCGGTGCGCGCGCAGGGCGTGCCCATCGAGCGGGTGGTCATGGTCGGCGGCGGGGCGCGGTCGAGAGCGGTGCGGGCCCTGGCCTCGGGCATCCTGGGGGCCGAGGTGGAGGTCCCCTCCCCCGCCGAGTACGTCGCCCTGGGGGCGGCGAAGCAGGCGGCTGCCCTGAACATGGCAGACCCGGGGGCGGGCGGCTCCGATGTTTGACGAAACCATCACTCGTTGGGGGACGCACAGCGCAAAGTGGGACTTGCTGGCCGCGCACCTGGGCGAGGATGCGCTGTCCCTATCGGTCGCGGACATGGAGTTCGCGACGTGCCCGGAGGTCTCGCACGCGATCGTAGACGCGTGCGCGGAGGGGATTTTCGGCTACACGGAGGTCTTCGATGACTTTCGCGAGGCCGCGGCCGGCTGGCAGGAGCGCCGCCACGGGTGGGCGCTCGAGCCGGGCGACGTGCACTTTTTCCCGCGCATCGTCCAGTGCGTGTCCGCCCTGTGCTCGATCGTTCTGCCGGGGTCGCTGGGGCGTCCTCCGAGCGTGGTGACGCTGGATCCGGCGTACGGACCGATCATCGAGGTCGTGGAGCGCGCCGGGTGCGAGCTGCGCCGGGTTCCCCTCGACCTGTCGGGCGAGACGCCTCGGATTCCCGAGGATCTGTTCGCCCGCGCGATGGAGGGCGCGGACCTGCTGCTCTGGTGCAGCCCGCACAACCCGACGGGGCGCGTGTGGAGTGAGCGCGAGATGGACATGGTCGCTTCCCTCGCGCTTCAGGGGGATGCGCTGGTGCTTTCCGACGACATTCACGCGGATTTCCAACGGCCGGGCAGGAACCGGTACCGGCCGCTCGCGGCCGTCGCGCCGCGCCTGTGGGAGTCGGGGCGCCTCATTCAGTGCGCGTCCCCCGGGAAGACGTTTAACAGCGCGGGGTTGGAGGCATCGGCGATCGCGGTGCGCCGCGAGCTCGGGGAGCGCCTCGAGGAGGCCAAGCGCCTCATGGGCCTGCACAACCCGAATTTCTTCGCGATTCCCGCGACGATCGCCGCGTGGAACCTCGGCGAGGCGTGGGTGGATCAGTTGCGCGATCGCATCGACACGAACCTGCGCGTGGCCGTCGAGTACCTGCGCCACGCGCTGCCTCGGGCGCGCGTCGTCGACCCCGACGGTACCTACCTGGTGTGGGTGGACGCCCGGGCATACCTGGCCTCGTCCGCTTCTCTCGACGAGGCCGTGGCCGCCTCCCGGGTCGCGGTGTCCCCGGGCGAGGACTTCGGTTCCGAGTACGAGGGATTTTTCCGCATCAACGTGGCGCTTCCCGAGCGCGATCTGGTGCGGGCTTTGGAGCGCTTGTGCGAGGTGATCGCGGCGCTCGCATCGAACTAAGCGGACGCGCACTGGCGCGCGGACGCAATGAAATAGAAAGGATTGACGATGTCAGTCACCTCCTCGGAGAAGCGGGCTCACCGCACTCCATCTCTCCTGGTCGCGGCGATTCCCGCGGTCACGCTGATCGTCCTTTTGGGCGGCGGCTACATTGCGGCGAGCCTCCCGGTGGAGCCGTTGCTCATCGCTTCGGCCGTGGTCGCCGGCATTGTCGCCATGACCTTGGGCTACACGTGGGACGAGATCATCGGCGCGATCGCCGAGAAGATCGCAAAGACCATGCCGGCTGTTCTGATCCTCATCGTCGTCGGCGCCTTGATCGGCACGTGGATGGCGGGAGGCACGATCCCGATGCTCATCTACTACGGCTTGAAGATCATTAACCCGCAGTTCCTGGCGCTCATCGCGCTGGTCGTGACGGCGATCGTGTCGCTGTGCACGGGTACCTCGTGGGGTTCCGCGGGTACGATCGGCGTCGCCTTCATGGGCGTTGCCGTCGGCATGGATGCGAACCTGCCGATGGTGGCGGGCGCGATCGTGGCGGGCGCCTACTTCGGCGACAAGCTCTCTCCCCTGTCGGACACGACGAACATCGCGTCTCTGGCGACGGGCGTGAACCTGTTTACTCACATCCGCCACCTCATGTGGACGACCGTGCCGGCGTTCCTGACATCGGCGGTCGTGTACCTGATCTTCGGCCTGCAGTCATCGGGTGGGACCGTGCCCGAGAAGGTCGGCACGATCCTCGCGACCCTCGATTCGGCGTTCAACTGGAACCTGCTCCTGCTGGTGCCCGTGCTGGTCGTCTTGGTTGGCTCTGTCATGAAGCTGCCGACCATTCCGGTCATGCTGGTGTCGTGCGCGACCGCCATGTTCAACGCGGTCGTGTTCCAGGGAGTGTCCTTCTCGAACTCGGTCGTGGCCTCTGTGAACGGCTTTAAGGTCGACATGGTCGGCAAGAGCGGCTTCCAGGCCGATTCCGTCATCGAGGACGTGACGCGCCTGCTGGAGCGCGGCGGCATGAACTCGATGATGAGCGTCCTGCTGATTTGTTTCTGCGCGATCGCCTTCGCGGGCACCGTGTCCGTGTCCGGGTCGCTGGACGTGCTGATTTCGAGCCTGCTGGCTCCCGTGAAGTCGACCTTCGCGCTGATCGCGTCGACGATCGTCACGTGCCTGGCGGTCATCGGCATCACGTCGAACGGCCAGGTGTCCCTGCTGATCCCGGGCGAGATGCTGCGCGGCGAGTACATCAAACGAGGCCTGCACCCGAAGAACCTGTCGCGAACCATCGAGGACGCGGCCACCGTGTGGGAGCCCATCCTGCCGTGGACGTCGGCCGGCGCCTACATGGCCGGCACCCTGGGCGTCGCCACCCTGGCCTACATGCCCTGGGCGATCTCCAACTGGATCGCCATCTTCTTCGCCCTCGTGTGGGCGGCCACGGGCATCGGCATCGCCAAGCTCACGCCCGAGGAGCAGAAAGCCCTCGAAGCGGAGGGCTGAGCGTTTGTTGTTGAGGTGGGGGACTCCCGGATGGGGGTCCCCCACCTCTATGCCTGCGCGGTGCGCTCAGCTTTTCGCTGTCTATTCAGCTCCTGACGCCGCGCTAGGGAGATGGGACGCTGATAGATCTCCTCAAGAAGTGCACTCATAAACTCGAGAAGATCATCGCAATCCTCCGCATCAATCGTGGCGTCGAGATCACCATGAGCCATCTCATTACCCATCAATCTAACCTCGTGGGACAGTCCCGCCAACGTTGGATTAATCAAGCGAGACTCTTCAAGGCCATCGATCTTCTGCTTCAGTGCCCCCTGCGTAATGCCCTTGTCCTTGCAGGTGGATTCAATGACGGAACGAGCAAGCAGGGCAGCCGCACGATAGGCACCTACTGATTGGCAGGTGTAAGCCTCGGAAGCTGCTCCCGCGATGTTCGTTGGAACATCGGCAAATTCACGACCCTGAGGCACTTTTGGCAACCAGACAACCTCAGGCCGATCCTGTTCGAAGAACATCTCCGCAGATCCTTGAGCAAAAACATCCACGAATGACGCCACACCAACCGAGACAACACCACACCCATCACATGTGTACGCGTGCATGTACCTCTCTTCATCGAAAGAAAGGATTGCTTGACCAAAAGGTGTCTGCCGCGCTTCCTTGCGACAGTTCCAGCAGTGTCGTGATGCCATGCCGCCACTCTAGCCCTGAAATGACGACTCCTGTGACAAAACGTGAAAGCAAACCGTAGAGACACTCACCAAGCGGTCTACCCTCCTCACACAAGCCTCCGGTCTTGACATTCAAACTCCATCTCAATATCATTAAATGAAACGTTTCATCCTCATCGTGGAGGACCAATGACCGCTTCATCTCAAGACCTCGTCTCCCAACTCATCGAGCTGTCCAACCAGATCGGTTCGGACACCGAGTACACGCGCTCGGGGGGCGGCAACTCATCCGCGAAGAACGACAATACCCTCCTCATCAAGCCCAGCGGCGTTCCGCTCGCAACCCTGCGCGAGGAAGACCTGGTGCCGCTCGACATTCCAACCCTTCTGCGTGCCTTCGAACATCCTGAAGAGCTCCCCAGCGATGAAGACCCCGTTCGCGCGGCCGCGCAGCTCGCGCAACGTGGCGCGTTCGAGCGCCGCCCCAGCGTCGAACTCCTGTTTCACGCGCACATTCCCGACCCACTCGTTATTCATCTTCACCCTCTGACAGCAAACGCAATCACGTGCAACACACGCGGCGAGGAACTCTGCAAGCAGATCCTCGGTGACCAGGCACTGTGGGTCGACTACACGGACCCGGGCATTCCTCTCGCGCGCCTGATCGACGAGCGTCGCCGCTCATTCACGGCCACGCACAACACTCCCCCGCCCGCGATCACGCTCCTCGGCAATCACGGCATCATCGTTTCAGGCCCGACAAAAGATGCGATTCTCGAGCGGATCGACTTCCTGACATCCTCGATCCGTGCGGCAATCGACGAGGCCGGCACCGCCTTATCGGGTTCGCCATCCCGGGTGGCGGAAGCCTTCCGTCGCGCGGTAGACGCGCCGAGTGTCGCGCTGTCGACAGAGGGACTATCAGCGGCTGTTTCAGCTCCTGGCGGTCCGTTGATCCCCGACCAGATCGTATACGCGGGTTCATTTCCCGTTGTGCTGGAAGCAACCGACACCGAGGACATCGTGGCCGCAAAAGTGTCGCTGCACCGTGCCCAGCACGGGCGCGCGCCGATCGTCGCTGTCATTCCCGGACTAGCCGTAGCGGCGGTAGGTAGCACGAACGATGCCTCAGACAACGCGTTGCACACCTTCCTGGACGCATTGCGCGTGGCACGGGATGCGAACCTGCTCGGTCGCGTGCGCGTCATGGATGATCGAGAGCGCGGCTTCATCGAGAACTGGGAAGCTGAGTCCTATCGCCAGAAGGTGGCTGCTTCTCAAGGGTCCTGACCCATCGAGGAAAACCGGACGCACCGTTCGTTATCACAGTGTTTGGGGCATGTCATTCAACATGCCCCAAACACTTTTCCTTATGTGCGTACGGGAGAGCCACCAGATGCGAGTGGGCCGCGGCTCAAACTAGTCGAGTCGCGGCCCACATCAGTACACGTCAGCTACAACCGAGCATCGAGGAGGGCATCAGCCTCATCCCAGAGACGCGCATGAGAAGCCCGCGGCTCGTAGGTCACAAGCGCCGACGACGCCCGCGAAATGGCACGAAGGTCCATCAGCGTTCCGCTGGCCGCACCGATAGCCCGCAGGGAGACGAGCATGTTCCCGAGGGCCGTGGCCTCGACGGGTCCCGCAATGACCGGGATTCCTGTCGCATCTGCGGTCTCCTGCGCCAGCAGACGATTCTTTGAGCCGCCTCCAACGAGGTGAATCGCTTCAGGGCGGGTACCGCTCAGCTCACATGTCCGTCGGATCGCCCTGCGGTATGCCAGCGCCAACGAGTCCGTGATCGCCCGCAGCACGGTTGCCCGCTCACTAGGATCGACACCCGAGTCCTGCGGATCACCGCCGCTCACCCCTGCCTCGTCCGCGGAAGATAATTCATCATCCACAGAAGGGGACGAAGAGACGCCCGGGCCCTGGATCCACAGTGAACGCACGCGTTCTACCATGCCGCCCGGAGCCATCAGCTCAGGTGAGGACATGTCGAGCAGGTAGCGCGCGGGCTGGGCTCCCTCAGTCTGCGCGTCGAGGAGCGGCCAGTCGACCCGACCTCCAGCACCCGAGGTAACGTCCCCGAGGGATGCCCACTCGCGCAGGCATTCCTGCTGCACCCACATACCCATGATGTTGGCGAGGAAACGGACCGTGCCGTCGACACCCAGCTCGTTCGTAAAATTGGCCGCCCGAGCCTCCTCGGAGAGCACGGGGGCACTGAGCTCTGTACCGACGAGCGACCAAGTTCCACTCGAGATGTACGAAAACGACCCAGTCTGGGCGGGCACACCCGCAACCGCAGACGCGGTGTCGTGCGACCCAACGGCGACAACAGGGGTGGGCTCGCCCGTCGAGGTGTACAGATCAAGACCCCCAACGCGCGCTTTACCGACAATCTCCCCCGGCTCAATGATCGGCGGGAAGAGGTGCTCCACCCCGAAGTCATCGCGCAGTCGATTAAGGATCTCGGGATCCCAGTCGCGCTCCGTGGCATTGACGAGGCCTGTCGTCGACGCGTTCGTCAGCTCGCTTCGCGCTTCTCCCGTGAGCCAGTACGCCAGCAGGTCGGGAATCAGGAGCGCCGTGCGCGCACAGTCCGCGCGCCGCTCCCCCCGGTCGGCTACACGCTGGAACAGCGTATTGAAAGGCTGGAATTGCAATCCGTTGTGCTCATAGAGCCAGGAGGAATCCCATCGGTCGAGCACCTCGGATGCGCCAACGCCACAGCGCGCGGAACGGTAGGACGCCGGGTTACCGATCAGTCGGCCATCCTCGTCCAGCAGCCCGTAGTCCACAGCCCACGTGTCGATTCCGATAGCGTCCACAGCACCGCGCAGGCTGGCCTCGCGCAGGCCCTCGAAGATGCCTCGCCACAGCGCGAGGATGTCCCACTCGTAGGCCACCTGGGCCTCGCCCCCCGATCGAGGAGCGTCGGAACGACGAGGCCCGGGAACGGCGACCGGCCCGTTCGGGAAGCGGGAGCACTCCTCGATGGCGAGACGTTCGCCGTCGAACACGCCCCGCAGGACGCGCCCCGAGGAGGCCCCCAGGTCGATAGCGACGACGGTCGTCATCATGCGCCCCAGGAGGCCTGCTGACCACCCACTCGCTCCGCACTGATGCGCTCGAAGTAGCCCGAGGCGGCGTAGGCCGCGAGCGGGTTTGGGTCGAGGCCCTGCTCTTCGCGCAGCTCGCCCAGGAGCGGGCGCACATCAGCGGAGAAAGCGTCCATGAGTACCTGGTTGGCAGTCAGCACATCGTGCTCGGCCTGCGCCTTCGCCAGAGCGGCACGGTCGACAAGGAGTGCCTTCGCGGTTGCCTCCTGGACGTTCATCGCGGACAGGATTTCTCCGGGGATCTTTTCTTCGAGGTTGTGGCACTGGTCGAGCATGAAGTTCACGCCGGAGGTGGGCGCGAGGGCGCCGTAGGAGACGATCTCGTGCATGATGCGGAAAAGTTGGAAGGGATCTGCGGATCCCACGATCAGGTCGTCGTCGGCGTAGAACCGCGAGTTGAAGTCGAAAGCTCCGAGGCGGCCGGCGCGCAGCAGCTGGACCACGATGAATTCGATGTTGGTGCCGGGCGCGTGGTGGCCGGTGTCGAGGCAGACGACGGCTCGGTCACCCAGGGCCATCACGTGCGCCAGGGCCGTGCCCCAGTCCGGAACGTCGGTGTGGTAGAAGGCGGGTTCAAAGAACTTGTACTCAAGGAGCAGGCGCTGGTCTGGAGCCAGATTCTCATAGATAACGGACAGCGAGTCAGCGAGCCTTTCCTGCCGCGCAGCGATCGAGTCCTGTCCCGGGTAGTTCGTTCCGTCGCCCAGCCAGATCTTGAGCGTGTCGGAACCGGTAGCGTTCATGACGTCGATGCAGCGCAGGTGCGCGTCGATGGCCTTACGCCGCACTACCTCGTCGGAGTTCGTCAGAGAGCCGAACTTGTAGTCGTCATCCTGGAAGACGTTCGAGTTGATAGTGCCCAGTGTGATGCCCTGCGAGCGCGCATGCTCCGCGAGATCAGAGAAGTCATCGACCACGTCCCACGGGATATGTAGCGACACCCGCGGGGTGATGCCCGTCAACCGATGGACCTGTGCCGCGTCATCAATCTTCTCGTAGGCGTTGCGCGGGGTGCCGGGGCTCGGGAATACCTTGAAGCGGGTTCCGGAGTTACCGAAGGCCCAGCTCGGGAGCTCGATCGTCTGTTCGCGCAGGAGGGTGCGAGCACTTTCAGGCAGGTCGGACAGGTGGATGGTCATGACGTCTCCTTCGACGTGTGGGGTGTGGATTGACGAGGCCGGGGTGTCCCTTTGGGGCACTGCCTCGGTGGGCGATTAGGCGAGGTAGAAGTATTGGTTGAGGAAGTGGGCACTGCCGCCCCCGTTCGGTTGGAAGTACTGGGCCATCTCGGCTTGCCAGCGCGTATTGACCTCGCGGTCTTCCATAGCTGCGGCCACCGCGCGAGCATCGTCCGCCTCGTAGTAGCCGACGACGAGGCCGGTGTCCGGATCGAGGAAGAGCGAGTAGTGTCGCCACCCAGCGTCACTGAGAGCCTGGCGCATCTCGTCCCAGACACGCTGGTGCACGTCGGCGTATTCGGCGAGTTTCTCGGGGCGCACGCGCAGGAGGAAGCAGGCTCGGTGGGGGCTGGCCTGGCTCGTCGTGGCGAGCGTGTGGGCCAGTGGTGGGGTATCGCTCATGGGAAATCCCTTCATCGTTGAACGGGAATTGGTTGTGTCTATTTTAATGTGAATCGTTTCATTTAGCAAGTAGGGCGCTGCACATGACAGGCGATTCACGGCATGAAGGCGGGGTTGGTGGGCACAACGAGTGCGCCCACCAACCCCGTCAGAGACGACGTCAGAAGTCGTACTTGTCGATGTTATCCGCGTTGAAGCGCACGGGGTCACCGACGACGACGGTCTTGTTCTCGCCGATTGTGCGCTCACCGAGGTTTCCGGCAGTGAACTTCTCCCCTACCTCGCCCTTAATTGCGCCACTATCGAGCGCTGCACCCGCGTACGCGGCCACGTATCCGAGCTGGGCGGGATCCCACAGGGCAAACTCCTTGACGGTCCCGTCCTTCACGAAGGAACGCATTTCGTTGGGCAGGCCCAGGCCGGTCAGAACAACCTTGCCCTTGTAGTCGGAGGTCGACAGGTAGCGCGCTGTGGCGGCGATGCCGACGGTGGTCGGCGAGACGATCGCGTTGAGGTCGGGGTGAGCCTGGAGCAGGCCCTGTGCCTCCTGGAACGACTTCGTGTCATCGTCGTCGCCATAGACCTTCGCGACGATCTCAATGCCCTTGTACTTGTCGTTCGAGGCGATTTCGTCCTCCATGAACTTGATCCACGCGTTCTGGTTGGCGGCGTTTGCCGTCGCAGAGAGGATGGCTACCTTGCCGGAACCGCCGATCTGGTCGGAGACCATGTCGAGCATGGTGATCGCAACCTGCTTGGACTCAACCTGGTTAATGAACAGGTCTCGGCACTCTGCCGCGCTATCGGAGTCGAAGGTGACGACCTTTGTGCCGGCCTTGCGGGCATCCTGAAGCGCCGGGCATACGGCATCGGGGTCATTCGCGGCAATCACGAGGACATTCGTGCCCGCCTGCACCTCGGAGTTGATGAAGGAGACCTGCGAGGAGGAGGACGCCTCGAGCGGGCCAACGACATTGACCTCGGCGAAGCCGATCTCGCCCGCAGCGTTCTTGCCGCCGCCGAGCATGACGTCGGAGAAGGGGTTGTTCAGCTGCTTGGGGATGAACGTGATCGACTGGGACGAAACATCGTACGAACCGGAGGCATCGCCGCCGGAGCTGGACTCGCTACCCTTCGTCGACGTTCCACCGCCGCAGGCGGACATCAGGAGGGCCGAGGCCAGCGTGAGTGCGCCGAGAGCGGCCGCACCTTTCTTCATGTGAGACATCGTTGTCTTTTCCTTTCGGGCGCACGCGCCCTGTTGCGGGGGCGTGGTGCCCCTCGTTGTGGGATTGTTAGGCGCTCGCCGCGCCCGGTGCGACGCTGACGCGAGGGGTACGCGCATCAGCTCGATGTGCCAGACGTTGGCGGATGGCATCCACCAGCGATGGCGCGACGACGGAACCGATCAGGAGCAAGCCCGTGACCAGAACCAGGATGACTTCGGGAATTCGGTTGAGGCGCAGCGCGTAGTTGAGAACACCGATCGTCAGGACACCGCACACGCTGCCCCAGATCGAGCCTCGGCCGCCGAAGACGCTGACCCCACCGAAGACAACGGCGGCGATGACGACGAGCTCGAGGCCCTCGACGTTGTCGGCCTTCGCCGCGGAGTAACGCAGCGTCCAGTAGATGCCTGCCAGTGCTGCCATGAGCCCCGACAGAGTCAGGGCGATAACGCGAGAACGCTTCGTGTCAATGCCGACGAACTCGGCGGCCTGCCTGGAGTAACCGAGCGCGAAGAGGCCTCGACCGTACGGGGTCTTGTGCAGCAGGAGCCAGAAGAGAATGACGAACAGGATGACGGGGATTGCCATGTAGGGGATGCCCGTGGACCCAAACGATCCGGTGACCGCGGAGGTTGCCCACTCCGGGAAGTCGGAGATCGACTGGTCGCCGATGACGACGAGGGCGAGACCTCGATACAGCGCGAGCGTACCGATCGTGACCGCGAGCGCCGGCAGTCCCACATAGGCGGTCATGAATGCATTGACGAGGCCGCACGCCAGTCCGATGAGGAGGCAGATCGCAATGCTCGCCCAGAATCCGACGCCCGACTGGACGAGAACTCCGAAGGATGCGCTGACAAGGCCGGCGGTCGAGGCGACGGACAGGTCGATGTCGGCGTTGATCATAACGAGGGTCATGGGCAGTGCCATGAGGAGCGTCGCCGTCACGTCCAAGGTGAGGAACGTGAGCGTGCGAGGCTGGCTGAACCTCGGGATGAGGATGGTCGCGACTGCAATGGCGAGGATGAGGATGAGGGTCATGTGCGAGTCGCGCGAGGAGAACACGCGTCGAATCGAAGCCATGAGGTCACGTGACGAGGTCTGAGTCGCGGTGCTCATCAGCGATCCGCTCCCTTCTTGCGCAGCGCCTCGTGACGGCGCATTGAGCTGACTCGGTCGACGACGATCGCGATGAGGATGAGCGCACCAACGACGGCCTTTTGCCAGAATTTGTCGACGCCGACAGCTGTAAGCGCGGACGTCATGGTGGTGAGGAGGAGCGCACCGATAGCGGCTCCGTAGGCGGTTCCAACACCGCCGGTCATTGCAACGCCGCCGACGACGCACGCGGCAACAATGTCAAGTTCCATGCCTGCGCCCGTCGTTGCGCCAACGGAGTTAAAGCGGGAGGCGTAGAGGACGCCGCCGAGTCCAACGAGCGCGCCGTTGACGACGAAGGCCATAAATACGCGCTTGGCGACGGGGATACCGTAGACGGCTGCGGCTGTACGGTCGGAGCCGATCGCGTAGAGATCACGTCCGGATCGGGCGTAGCGCTGGTAGAGCGAGACGATCACGATAACGATGACCGCCAGAAGAGTGAGCAGCGGGAAGCCACCAATCGTCGCGACACCCAGGTCACCGAAGGCCTGGGGGCGGTCACCGGCGAAGTACTGAGTGGATCCTGCCCACCAGTTCAGTCCTCCTCGGAAGACGTAGAGAGTGCCCAGGGTAATGACCATTGCGGGGACTTTCGCCTGCGTGACGAGCAGTCCATTGAGTGCTCCGAGCAGTGCCCCCAGAACGATTCCTGCGATGAAGACGACGACGATGGGCAGTCCGGGGTTAGCCGCGAACAGGAAGCCCGTGGCGAAGGCCGAGCACCCGAGTATGGAGCCGACCGAGAGGTCGACGCCTTCTGATTGAATGATGAGGGACTGTCCGGCGGCCATCAGCATAGCGATCGTCGCGTTGAGGAAGAGGTCGCGTACTCCCTGGGCGGAGAGGAAGCGCGGATTCATCACCCACGTCAACAGGACCAGGGCAATGAGGGCCGCGATCACCGGGAGCTCTCGCATGGACAGGAGAGAGCGCAGCTTCGATGCGGAGTGCACCTTGGTCACAGACGAGGAGCTGGCTGACTCCCGGCTCACCGGCGCAGAGCCGTGGATGCGGGAGGGAGGTGTCAGTGTCGTTGTCATGATGCGGCCTTTTCGTGGTCGGTTGCCGCCGTCATAATGGCGTCAGCTGTGGCTTCTTCTCTGGTGAATTCGCCGGTGATACGGCCTTCGCACATGACGAGGACGCGGTCTGCCATGCCGAGCACCTCAGGCAGTTCCGAGGAGATCATGATGACGGCGACTCCCCTGGTGGCGAGGGTGGAGATCAGTCGGTGCACCTCAGACTTGGTTCCCACATCGATGCCGCGGGTCGGCTCATCAACGATGAGGATCTTGGGATCGGTGGCAAGCCATTTCGCCAAGACGACCTTCTGCTGGTTGCCACCCGACAGCGCGGACACGGGGGTGTCCTGGGTGGCCGTCTTCACTTCGAGGTGTGTGGACCATTCCTGTGCGACCGCTCGCTCGGTCCGCGAGTTGATGAGTCCGCAGCGAGCGAGTTTGCTGCGCAGCGTGAGGGCCGTGTTGCGGGCGACGGACAGGTCCATGACGAGGCCTTGCTTGCGCCTGTCCTCGGGGACGAAGGCGAGGCCGGCTCGGATCGCTCCCACCGTGTCACCGAGCTTCAGCGACTTGCCGAAGGCGGTCACTGTGCCGCCGTCCGCTTTGTCGATGCCCATGATCGTTCGCACGACCTCGGAGCGGCCAGCTCCGACGAGGCCCGCCAGTCCAAGGATTTCTCCGCTGCGGACCTCGAAGCTCACGTCTTCGAAGGCTCCGTAGCGGGTGAGTCCTTCGACTCTCAGGACCGGATCGCCGATCTGCGCATCCAGCTTGGGGAAGAGCTGATCAACGTCACGGCCGACCATGTCTCGCACGAGCTGAGCCTTCGTGGTTCCCTCCAGGTCACGGGTCGACACGTAGGCGCCGTCGCGCATGATCGTCACGTCGTCGCACAGGTCGAAGATTTCTTCCATCCTGTGCGAGATGAACATGAGGGAGGCTCCCTTATCGCGCAGTGAGCGCGCGACGGAGAAGAGACGGTCGACCTCGTGCCCCGACAGAGCGGCCGTCGGTTCATCCATGATGAGAACCTTGGCGTCCAGCGAGATCGCCTTTGCAATTTCGATGATCTGCTGATCCGCGATCGACAGTCCATCTGCCAACTGCGAGGGGTCGATCGGCACCTCGAGCCGGTCAAAGAGCTCTTGGGCGTCGCGCTTCATGGCCGCATGATCGATGAGGCCAAGGCGTCCCCTGGGCTGTCGGCCCACGTAGATGTTCTCGGCGACCGTCAGGTCGGGGAACAGCGTGGGCTCCTGGTAGATCACTGAGATTCCGGCAGCCTTCGATTCAGCAGGGGTCTTGAAGCGCACCGGCTGGCCATCAACTAAAAACTCTCCGGAGTTTGGCTGGTGAATGCCGGCGAGCACCTTCACGAGCGTCGACTTACCCGCACCGTTTTCGCCGGCCAGGGCGTGAATGCGGTGCGGATACAGCTCGATACACCCATCAGACATCGCGGTGAAGGAGCCGAACTTCTTCACGGCATGCTGGAGCGAGACGACTGGCCTTTCAGCTTCTCGTGTCATGTGGTCACCTCTTCGTCGAGGAATGAAACGATTCAGATAGATAGAAAGTGTGCCACACGACAATATGCATGTCAACTCTATAGGGAAGCCTTGAACTTGCCTAGAAAATTGAAGCGGAAACCTACTCGGAGGTGCCACAATATGAACGTTTCATCACTCGAGTTCCCGAAAGAGCTACCATGACGCCGCCCCACCGCACCCCAGAGGGCACGAGTCCCCAGGACGCAACCACTGCCTCGTCCCCCTCAATGCCCCGCAAAGCCCCCGGCGTCAAAGACGTCGCCGCTCTTGCGGGCGTGAGCGTCGGCTCCGTGTCTAACGTCATTAACCGGCGCGACAGCGTGCGCCCCGACGTGCGTGAGCGCGTCGAGGCGGCGATCGCGCAGCTCGGCTACAAGCCCAATCCGACTGCACAGGCCCTGCGGCGGGGGACCTCGCCGCTCGTAGGCGTGGCGGTCTTCGACCTGACGAACCCGTTCTTCATGGAGGCTGCTGCTGCCATGGAGCGCGTGCTATCGCGCGAGGGCTACATCATGACGCTGTCTTCCACACACGCCTCCGTGCAGGAGGAGCGTGACCTGCTCGAGGCACTGGGGCGCCAGGCGGTGCGCGGCGTTCTTCTCACCCCCGCAGACTCCACACATGAGGCCGCCACGCGTTTGGTTGAGGAGGGGACACCGGTCGTCCTCTTCGACGCAGCTGAGGCGCCCGAGGGCCTGCCATCCGTGTCAATCGACGACCGCGCGGGTGCCGCGCTAGCGATCGAACACCTTCTAGCACTCGGACATGAGCGAATCTGTTTCCTCAACGGCCCCGCCGACATGCGCCAATCCGTACAGCGCCTCGCGGGCGTACGGGACGCCGTCGAGCACTGGCAGCACCTGACGGGTTCTGACAACGTCCAGTTGACCGTGTACAACGCGCAGTCGTACACCGCCCAGGCAGGGTATGCGGCCACCGAAGACGCCATCACCGAGGCCCGCACCGCCTCCGACGATGCGAACCCCACCGCCGTCTTCTGCGCGAACGATCTGCTGGCCGTGGGTGTCATGTCCGCGCTGCGCGTCGCAGGAATTTCCATTCCCGACGACGTATCCGTCATTGGCTTCGACGACATTCCCCTGGCCGCACAGATGCCCGTTCCGCTCACAACAATCCGCCAGCCCATGGACGAACTCGGAGCGGCGGCCGCAGAACTCCTGTTGTCCGGCTCCGACGCGCCCGTGCAGCACCAGACCTTCAGCCCCGTCCTCGCCATCCGCGAATCGACGGCAAAGCCGAGGGAATAAAGCGCAGTAATAGAGCCCGATAACGCCAAGGCGTTCCACTCGCCAAGACCGCACTCGTCGACGCACAACCAAACAGTGAGGGGGTGGGGTTCCCAACCGGGAACCCCACCCCCTCACCGAACTGCTAAGCCGCAGCCTCAGAGGTTTTCGACGACCGCTGCGCGGGGGCCGCGCTCACCTGTGGATGCGTCGCGCCAGGCCTCGAGGGCCCGCAGGAACGCGGTGGCACCGGGGTCCTGGAGGCCGATCGACCGGTCCTGCAGCCAGGAGGCGCGGCCGCGCTGCGACTGGAGGTCGCGGGTGGCGACCACGGCCTCAGCTGCGTCGGCGATGGCGCTATCGAGGGCCGCCGCCGCGAGCGCGCTGTCCGAAGCGACCGCGGGGTTGGCCTCGATGCTGCGAGCCAGCGAATCGACGGCGGGCACCATCGCGTCGAGGATGGTCTTGTCCCCCACCTGGCTCTTACCCCGGTGAGAGATGGAGCTTGCCGCCGCGCGGATGAAGGCCTCGGCTTCGACGGCCGTGACGTCCTCGCAGCCGACCCACACCTTCGATCCGGCGAGGAGGCCGCCGGCGACCAGCGCCGCCATCGTCGACGGGTTGGCGTTGGCGAACGCCTTCGCGCAGGCGCGCGCGACGTCGGAGGGGGCGGGTTCGGGCTCGGTCGGCATGGCCTTGAGCGCCTCGATGACCGCGCGGGCACCCGCGGAAATCGTGATGCCGAGGTCACCGTCGCCAAGGACCTGGTCGAGGTCGCGCAGTTCGTCCGATGATTCGATGAGCAGCGTCATCGAATCCTGAATGCGCTGGATGAGTTCGGGTGAACGCATTGTCATGCCTCCCTGAAGAACGGGGACTGGGCGGGGGCGTCGAGGAGCTCGAGGAGCTCGTCATCGACCTTGAGCAGCGAGATCGATGCGCCGGCCATTTCGAGGGACGTCGCGTATTCGCCGATGTAGCGGCGTTCGATGACGACGCCGAGTTCCTCGAGCCTCTGGTGGGTGCGGCGGTAGAGCAGGTAGAGCTCTTCGAGGGGTGTGGCGCCGAGGCCGTTGACGAGGACGGCGACACGGTCACCCTCACCCAGGCCGAGGTCGGGGATGACGGAGTCGAGGATCTGGTCCGCGATCTCGTCGGCGGTTCCGAGGGGGCCGCGGTGGATGCCGGGTTCGCCGTGGATACCGATGCCGATTTCCATTTCCCCTTCGGGCAGGTCGAAGGATGCGGCGCCCGTGGTCGGGAGGATCGTCGGGGACAGGCCGACGCCCATGGTGGCCGTGTTGTCGACGACCTTCTGGGCGACGGCGGCTACCTCGTCGAGGCTGTCGCCGCGCTCGGCGGCAGCGCCCGCGGCCTTGTAGGCGAAGAAGATGCCGGCGACGCCGCGGCGGTCCTTAGCGCGTTCCTTGGGCTGGGAGGCAACGTCGTCGCAGCCGAGGACAGTACGCGTCTCGATACCGTCGAGTTCGAGGAGGTCGACGGCCAGGTCGAAGTTGAAGACGTCGCCGCCGTAGTTGCCGTAGAGGAAGAGCACGCCCGCTCCGCCGTCGACGGCCTTGGCGGCGTCGGCGCACTGCTGGACCGACGGGGAGGAGAACACGTTACCGATGGCGACGCCGGAGCACAGCCCCTTGCCGACGTAGCCCTTGAAGAGGGGGAGGTGACCGGAGCCGCCGCCAGTGACGATGCCGACCCGGCCGGGTGCCGGGCTGTCGGCGCGGACGAGGACGCGCCTATCGTCTCCGGGGGTGCGGACCTGATCGGGGTGCGCCAGGAGAATGCCCTCAACCATCTCATCGACGAACTGGTCGGGGTTGTTAATGATCTTCTTCATGATCATTTCCTTTCTGTTGCGCCGCTATTGAGGGCGGCTGCTGGTTGTGGGCGCCTGAACGTCGATGTCAGGCGTGTTCGAACGTCTTTCCAGTCGACGCAGTCGAGAACGAGGACGCCGATAAGGATGACGCCCTGGGCGATTGCGTACTGGAAGGCGGATAGGCGCATGGAGGTGAAACCGCTTTGGACGACCTGGAGGGTGAGGGCCGCGAGGAATACGCCGCCGACGGTGGCGAAACCGCCGTTCGGGTTGGTCCCGCCGAGGACGGCGATGACGATGACGAGCAGCACGTAGGAGGCGCCGTAGTCGGCCGAGGCCGTGGGGTTTCGTGCGATGAACACGATGCCCGTGAGGGAGCCGAGGAATCCGGTGAGCAGGTAGGAGCTCATGAGGATTCGGGAGGAACGAATTCCGGAGAATCGGGCGGCTGTCCCGTTGGATCCTTCGAGGGAGAGGGACAGTCCCAGCGGGGAGCGGTTGAGGATGAATCCGACGAGGAGGGCGACGAGTCCGAAGACGATGAAGAGGAGGGGAACTCCTGCGACTGCGGTCTTGCCGAACGCCGTCAGCGCTTCGGGGGATCCGTAGAGGGTTTTGCCGCCCGTCCACACGACGGCGAGGCCGTTGAAGATCTGCATGGTGCCGAGCGTGGCGAGGATCGGGGTGACGCCGACGTAGGCGATGAGGACGCCGTTGACGAGGCCGCACAGGAGTCCGACGCCCAGCCCGATGAGGATGATAACGGGGCCCCATTGTTCGGTTCCGCCCAGCGCGCTCGAGGTGTAGAGGGTCGACACGGTGATCGCGCAGAGGTTCGCGATGGCGACGAGCGACAGGTCGATGCCGCCGGTGACCATCGAGATCATCATGGCGATGGAGAGGATGCCGATTTCTGCGACGGCGAGCAGCATGTTCTGCAGGTTGAGGCCCGTGAGGAACACGCTCGGGGAGAGGACCGAGAAGATTCCGATGGCCACGAGGAGGATGAGGACCATGCGGGCGATCGACCGGTCGCGGCGCAGCCGGGACAGGAGCGAGGCGCTGAAGCGATCAATCCGGGAGTTTGTGTCGCGGAGTGTGTTGTTCATGGGACTCATCCTTCGACGGCTTGGGGGACGGCGTTGCTGTGGTCGGCCTGGGCGCTCTTGGCGCGCAGCGTTCGCGTGCTGCGCTTTGCGGCGAGCGCTTGGATGCCGACACCGGCGACGAGGAGCAGGCCGACGGCGGCGCGCTGCCAGGCGCTGGGGACGCCGATGAGGATCAGCGAGTTGTTGATGAGCTGGACGAGCAGCACACCGAGGATCGTTCCGCGCACGGATCCGCGTCCGCCGAAGATCGACGCGCCTCCGAGGACGACGGCGGCGATGATGTCGAGTTCGTGGCCGACGAGTTCCTGGGGGTTGGCGGACCTGCCGAGGATCATGTAGACCATGCCGGCGGTTGCGGCGAGGGTGCCGGCGATGACGTACACCCAGATTTGGGTGCGTTTGACGTTGATGCCGGCTCGGTGGGCGGATTCGGTGTCGCCACCGATCGCGTAGATTGCGCGTCCGAACATGGTCCGGCTGAGTACCAGCGCGATGACGATCGCGAGGATGATGGCCGGGATGATCATGGAGTGCAGCAGTGCGACGCCCGTCGATGTTTCGACGGAGACCAGGTTCGCGGTTGAGGCCGATGCCATGCCCTCGGGCAGCTGGGCGATGTACTTCGAGCCGATGTAGGCCAGGAGGAAGCCTTGGAAGATTCCCTGGGTGCCGAGCGTGACGATGAGGGTCGGAAGCTTGAACCTGGAGATCAGGTAGCCATTGAGCAGGCCGAGGAGCGCTCCGATAGCCAGCGCCATGGCGAAGGATCCGACGAGGCCGATGTTGATTCCTCGGCTCAGCTGGAACACGATCGTGGCGTAGGAGGCGAACGAGGCGATGGCAGCGAAGGAGACGTCGATGCCGCCGGAGATGATGACGAGGAGGACGCCGAGGGCGTAGATCATCGGGACGATGGAGGAACGCAGGAGGGAGAAGAGCGTCGAGACCGTGAAGAACGCGGGGCTGATCGCGGACATGATGATGGTCAGGAGGACCAGGACGGACAGGACGATTCCTTCACGGTTGGGTCCCCAGATCCAGCGCAGGACGCGCCGTGCGACGGTATTCATGTTCATGACACGACCATCTTTCTAATCGTTCGAGCATCGACGTCCTCACCGGCCAGTTCGGCGGCGATGTGGCCGCCCTTGGTGATGAGCACTCGATGGCAGCAGGAGAAGAGTTCCGGCGCGTCGTCGGAGATGATGAGGATGGCCATGCCGGCTTCCGCTTGTTCGCGCAGGATGTCGAGGATCTCGGCTTTGGAGCCGACGTCAACACCGACCGTGGGGCCGTTGAGGATGAGGACCTTGGGGTTGCGCGCGAGCCACTTCGCGAGGACGACGCGCTGGGCGTTGCCGCCGGACAGGGATCGCACGGGGGCGAGGACGTCGGGGGCTTTGATGCGCAGCGACTCGAAGTAGTGGGCGATGGTTTGGCGGATCTTGTCTTTGCGCAGCGTGTTGAGTTTCGAGGTGTGGTGGTCGATGGACGCAGCGATGACGTTGTCGGCGATCGACTTGTCGAGGAAGAGGCCCTCGGTGAGTCGGTCTTCAGGGACGTATCCGATGTGGGCCTTGATGGCCTGTCCGATGGAGCCCAGCTCGACGTGTTCGCCGTCGATGTAGACGCGTCCGGAGTCGATGGGCAGGAGGCCGAAGAGGGCCTGGGCGATTTCGGTACGGCCGGATCCGAGGAGCCCGGTGATGCCGAGGATTTCGCCCTTCTTCACGGAGAAGCTGACGTCTTCGAAGCCTCCCTGGGAGGTGAGGGATTCGACGCGCAGGCGCTCCTCAGCGTCCTCCGCGAGGGGCGGGACGCGTCGGCTCTGGTCGAGTTCCTTGCCGGTCATGTAGTGGGTGATCTTCTCGCGGTCAAGGTCTTCGACCGGCGAATCGATGACGTTGCGTCCCGAGCGCATGATGGTGACGCGCTGCGAAATCGCCATGACCTCGTCGAGCTTGTGCGACACGAAGATGAGGGCAACGCCCTGCGCGCTCAGCTTCTCGACGACCATGAACAGGCGCGCGACCTCACGCTGGGTGAGGGCGGTCGTCGGCTCGTCCATGATGAGGAGCTTCGCGTTGCCGGCCAGGGCGCGGCAGATGGCGGTGAGCTGCTTGTCTGCGACGGAGAGCTGTTCGACGTCGGCGTCGAGCGGGAGCGGGACGCCGAGGCGCTCGACGATCTGCGCGGCCTGCTTTTTTGCGTTCGTGGAGCTGAAGAGCTTCTTCTTTTCCGTAACCGACGAGGTCATCATGATGTTCTCGGCGACCGTCAGGTTCGAGAACAGGCTGAAGTCCTGGTAGATGACCTGGATACCGGCGTCCATGGCGCTGAGCGGCGTCAGCGAGGAGACGGTGTGGCCGTCGATGAGGATGCGTCCCGCATCGGGCGCGTGCACTCCGGAGATGACTTTGATGAGAGTGGACTTTCCGCAGCCATTCTCGCCGGCCAGGCACAGCACTTCTCCCGGCCAGACGGCCATGTTGACGCCATCGAGGGCGCGAACACCGCCGAAGTTCTTGACGATATCCCGAACCTCTAGAAAGGGGTTCTCCTGCACGCTGACGCCTTCTCCGTGGGGGCGCGGTGCTTCATCCACATTGCTGCGCATGTGCTCTCCTTCGAGTGTCTTGTCGACTGCGCTGTCGTGGGACGCCCGCCCCGGCCTCGTGCCGATGTGTCACGAGGCCGGGGCTGCGTGATCAGAAGTCGTAGTTCTTCGCTTGCTCGGCGTCCGCGGCGATCTGGGCGTTGCCGACCCAGACGTTGTCGTAGCCGTCGAGCTTGTGGAGGTTGTTGTAACCCTCGATACCGAGATCCATGCCTTCGGTGATGGTGCCGCCGTCAGCGAGGATCTTCGCGATCTGCAGCTGGGCCTTGCCGGCGAGGGCGGGATCCCAGAAGAAGATCTTGTCGATGGAACCGGTGGCCAGGTACTTCGCGGAGGCCGAGGGGATGGAGGTGCCCATGACGCAGACCTGATCGGACAGGCCGGCCTCTTCGATCGCGCGGGCGATGCCGGGCACGTCGTTACCGGCGGAGCCCTGGAAGGCCTTGATGTCCGGGTACTTGCCGAGGACTTCCTTGGCCTTTTCGTAGGCTGCGGTCTCGTTGTCGGTCGACTCGATGGGTGTCTCGACGCGCTCCATGCCGGGGAAGTTCTTCTGCTGGTAGTCGTAGGCGGCCTCGACCCATTCCATGTGGGTCTTGGCGGTCAGGCCACCGACGAACTGCACGTACTTGCCGGTGCCGCCCGTGCACTCCCCGATGTTCTTCATGATGTCGACGCCGTATGAGGCGTTGTCGAATGCCTCGATGTCCACGTCAACGTTCTTGATGCCGGTCGCCTCGTGAGAGACCACCTTGATGCCCTGTGCCCGCGCCTGTTCGAGGACGGCGGAGAGGGCCTCGGGAGAGTTGGGGACGACGGTGATGGCGACCGGCTTCTGCGCGATCAGATCCTGGATGATCTGGATCTGCTTTTCCGGCGCAACGTCGGTTCCACCCTCCGTTCGCGTGTCGTATCCGTTCTCGGCGCCCCATTCCTTGACGCCCACGTCCATGCGATCAAACCATGCGATGCCCTTGACCTTGACGACGGTGACCATCGTCTTGCCGGAATCGCCCGCGGCCGAGCCGGTGTTTGATGAGGAGTTGTCGCCTGTCGTCCCTCCGACGGTCGAGCAGGCAGTCAGAGCAAGCATCGATGCAATGGACACCGATGCTGCCGTCAGTCTTCCGATCTTCATGTCGTCACTTCCTCGTGATCTAGTTGTCGGACGTTCCGGGTTCGCCATCTCCTGCGATGACGCACGCATCATGGCGTGACCCGCGTCGCAATCACTTACATTACACGCGGTATCGCGCAGTGGCAACTCGCTTTCGCGCATTTATGACGGCTTGATTCGCCGCTAACTGCTCACTGGCGCGCAGCTCAACGCACGGTTATACGCAAATGCTGAGCGAAAAACGCCCCTGTGGACTGGTGATTTAGGCAAATGCCCTCGTTGCGCGGTATCGCGCACATTCGCGCCGAAAGTTCGGTACAGTGTCAAGCGGGTGGCGATCACGATGCACTATTACAGGCATCATCTGTACCCCTCGTCGCACCCCGCGTAGACCATAGCCAGCAGAAGGAACCATCGTGACCCGGCAAGACACCATTGTCTCCATGATTGAGGCAACAGGCTTCGAGACCGTGTCCTCGTTGGCAGAGGCTCTCGACGTCAATGTGTCAACCATCCGCAGGGACCTGGAGCACCTGGCCGAGGCCGGCCTCGTGCGCCGCACCCACGGTGGCGCGATCCCGATCCCCCAGGACGAGGACACCGAGGAGTTCCTGCAGGATTCCCCGAACCGCGCGGAGAAGCGGGCGATCGGCCCGGCCATGGCGGAGCGCATCCTCGACGGCCAGTCCGTGTTCATCGATTCGGGGTCGACGTGCCTCGAGGTGGCTCGGGCCCTCGACGCGCGCCGCGTGACCGTGGTGACGCACGACCTGCTGGTGGGCCTCGAGATTTTGAAGAAGCCTTCCCTGAACCTGGTGTTCGTGGGCGGCGAGCTGCTGCCGAACCGGACCCACATGTGGGGGCCGACCGCCATCGATCAGCTGGACCACATCCGCGTGAACACGGCCGTTTTCGGCGCGAATTCGGTGATGGAGGACGGCATTTACGCGTCAACCGGCTACTCGATCGAGCTGCAGCAGAAGGTCCGCTCGATCGCATCGACGGCCTACTTCGTCGCGGATTCAACGAAGTTTGGCCGCAACGCCCTGTACAAGGTCCTCGGCATCGACGCGTTCACGGCGGGCATCACGGACTCGTTCCTCTCCCCCATCTCGGCGGCGGCCTACCCGATCCCGTTGATCCGGGCCGAGGTCGCACAGGGGTAAGCCACAACGAGCGGGGCACTGCCACGGCGCGGTGTCGCAGCAATCCCCTTGTATCCCCGCCCGCATCACGCACCCGCTTAACGAAGTGTCAACAACACCTGCCGAAGCCCACCAATGGGCACAACACCACCAATAACAACCAACAACCCTCAAAACACCCGGTCCACAAAACCAGACCAGGCCAACCGAGCTCATGACGCTGGGCAGGACACTCAAACACCGATCCAGGGACGTCCTGGCCTACTTCGACCACCCCCACACCACAGGCGGTCCCACCAAAGCCATCAACGCACCCCTCGAACACCTACGCGGATCCGCACTCGGACTTGCGAAACCTCACCAACTACATCACCCGAGCACTCCTCGAAACAGGAGGATTCAGACCCCAACTACACCCCCAAATATGGAGAGCCCGTAAAGAACGCTCAGGCCAATAGCGCCGCTGAGGCTCAGGGCTCACGCGCACCTGCGACAGCCTCCGTGCCAGATGGTGAGCCGGAACTGGTCCTCTACATGGCGCTGCGTTCTGCTGAGGAGCCTGCGGTTGCGCACAAAGATGAGTGACAAGGTGTGGATCCTCAAAGCTGGCTCCCCCGTGAACCCGACACCCACCAACGACACCGGGCGTGCCCTGTGCGTGAAGTACGACGGGCAGATCCAGGACGGCCACACCACGGTCGACCTCGTGTTCACATCCTCCAGCACTGCCGCCACCTACGTGGCCGGTTCCAACCGCAGCGGCAACGCCAACTGGCGCACCAACGAGGGGATGCTCCTCGGCGATCTTGCATAGCCCAGCCCCGATGGTACGGCGGCGACCTTCAGGTTTGTCGATGGTTTGCGAGCGCCAGGCACTCGACTCTCAACTCATGCACCTGTGGCAATCTCGTCCTGTTCACCTCTTGGCACGACGTGGGAGAGCTCCCAGTAGATGAGGTCTGAAATCTCGCGGATCACAGCGGCTCGACGCTGAGGGCTCTCGAAGAACTTCTCGAGGATGTTGTTCTGAGCGTCATGGTGGTCGAGGGCAGCATTTGTGACGGCTTCTTCAATGGTACGCGATTCGCGGAACTGTTCCTTGCTGTTCGCGTTGACCTGTTCTCGGATCACCTCATCCTTGACGAGAATGGTCACGACTCCCTGTACCCAAGAGTTGACCGAGTCGGGGTCGAAGTTCTCCCCTTCGAACAGATCGTTGATGTTCTTGAGGATCTGTTCCCAGGCCACCATGTTCGGGTCCCGTGTGGTCCCACCGCCGACACCCATCGGCTTGAATTTCTCCCCTTCACCAGTCAGCGAGATGGAACCCTCGCTACGCCGTGTTTGCTTGATGTGGGTCAACTCGATACTCGACAGGTCAAGTTCCTCGGCGCTCCTGCGACCTGTGAGACGCGGCTTGAGGAGGCGAAGGAACAGTGTGAGTTTTTCGAGATCTGTGTCCTCGTAGTCAACGATCTGGGACAGGAAGTCGTAGAGGCGGACGAAAGATCCCACGTCCTTGCGGAAGAGGTCCAGTTCGTCGATGGATGCTTTGTCCTGGTCCTCGAGCGCTGCGCAGTACCGATCATTGAAGCGATCGGCAGCGCTCTTGAGGGGGCCGGTGTGCTTGCCATGCGCCTTTTCGATGATGAAGGCGTGAGCGAAGCGGTCCACCTCGTCTGCGGTGTAGATACAGGCCGTCTCGAGCTTGCGCGCTAGATCGTGCACCAGATCAGGGTCTGTTGTTTGGGTGATCTGGGCCGTGCGGAAGTACGGCAGGAACGAGTTCAAGATTGTCTCGGGATCGTTGACGAAGTCGAGAACGTAGGTGGTGTCTTTGCCTTTGGACGGCAAGGTGCGGTTCAACCGGGACAGTGTCTGGACAGCCTCGATTCCGTCGAGCCTTTTATCGACATACATGGCGCACAGCAGCGGCTGGTCGAAGCCAGTCTGGTACTTGTTCGCCACAATCAGTACCTGGTACTGGTCCCCACCAAACGCATTCGGGATTGTGCGGCCACGCAGCCCCGGGTTCATGTTGTGTTCGGTGTAGGGCTCGGCGACTCCGGGAACCACTTCTTCAACTTGTTCACTGGTGAGGCTGCCTGAGAAGGCCACTAGGGTGCCCATCTCGTAACCATGAGAGGCGATGTATCGGTCGATCGCGGTCTTGTACTTGAGGGCTGCTGCCCGGCTGGAGGTCACCACCATTGCCTTGGCATGCCCATCAAGTAGGTGGGCCACGTTGGTGCGGAAGTGCTCAACGATGATCTGGACCTTCTGAGCGATATTGGTCGGATGCAGGCTCACCCATCGCATAAGGCCCTTCGTCGCGGTGGCCTCATCCACTTCATCAGTGGGCGCGGTTTTCCCATCGGCTTTCTGTGCGAGCTGGAATGCCGTCTTGTAGGTGGTGTAGTTACGCAAGACGTCAAGGATGAAGCCCTCCTCGATGGCCTGCTGCATCGAATACACATGGAACGCCTGCGGCGTGCCGTCAGCACCGGGCCGACCGAACATTTCGAGGGTCTTGCCCTTGGGGGTAGCTGTGAAGGCATAGAAGGACACGTTTGCGGACGTGGCACGTGCAGCCATCTCCGCAGCCAACACATCCTCAACGGACAGCTCTGCGCCCTCGCCGATAGCCTCAACCTCTGCCTGCGAGAGGACCTGTCGCAGCTTTTGCGCACTTGTTCCGGTCTGAGACGAGTGTGCTTCGTCCGCGATGACAGCGAAGTTCTTGTCTGCCATTCCACCCTGCTCAGAGATGGCCTCGAGAACGAATGGGAACGTCTGCAAGGTGACGATGATGATCAGCTTGCCGCTGGCCAGTTCCTTGGCGAGGAGAGCGGATTTGGACGTTTCTGCGGCCTTACGGACCTCATCGGCATTGATCGTTCCGACCGTCCCGCGGGTGCCTTCGATCGCCTTGATAGCCTTCTGCAACTGGTCGTCGAGGACTGTCCGGTCGGTGACCACGATGACCGAGTCGAAAATCTTGGTATTGGTGTCGTCGTGGAGGTTGGCCAACCCATGAGCCAGCCATGCGATGGAATTGGTCTTCCCTGATCCTGCCGAGTGCTGGATGAGGTAGCGGTGCCCTGGCCCCTCAGCCCGCGTGGCCGACAGAAGTTCGGTAACTGCCTCCCACTGGTGGAATCGCGGGAAGATGATTTGCGTCGACTTCTTGTGCTCCCCGGTGACCGGGTCGATCTTCTCCGACGTCTGAACGTTGATGAAGCGCTCAATGATCTGCAGCCAGTTGTCACGTTGGAGCACACGCTCCCAGAGGTACGAGGTCGCCGCGCCATCAGGATTGACCGGATTGCCTGCTCCGCCGTCATTGCCGAGGTTGAAGGGCAGGAAGACTGTGTCTGCCCCAGCGAGTCGTGTCGTCATGCGGATCTCGTCAGTGGACACAGCGAAATGAACCAAACAGCGCGATCCCCACTTCAGAAGTGGCTCGCCTTGCGGTTTGCGATCGTGCTTGTACTGGTGAACCGCGTCATCGATGGACTGGGTATTGTCCGTTTTCAGTTCTGCAGTAGCCACAGGGAGGCCATTGACGAAGAAGACCAGGTCAATCGCGTCATTCGGGTGCTTCGCGGAGTGGTGAACCTGCCTCATGACCCGCAGAATGTTGGCCTCGTAGTGCTGCTGTGCCGTGGGATTGAGTGTAGTTGCGGGCTTAAACGCGCACATGGCGAACTTGGCTGGGGTGCGTTTGAAACCGCCACGTAGTACCGCCAAGATTCCACCGCCATGCTCCAGAGGCTGGTCAAGTTCCTTCACGAGGCGAGTGAGAAGAGCATGCTTGGCGCGCTCCTGCTCAGCGGCAGACATCGACGGCTTGATGACCTTCGCCCACTGCTCCGGCTGTGTGCATCGCAGCCAAGCAAAGACGTCCTCAGGCACCAAAGCCAGGCTCTGGTCGTAGCCACGATAGTCGCGCTGATAAACCCAGCCGTGAGCGGCCAGGTAGTTGCAGATCTCCTCCTCGAAAGCCTTCTCATGCTGCGTCGCCATCACTCATACCTCCAACTCGCCAGTCACCGCCGCCGTGATCAGTGCCGCCCGTCGTTCCTCCAACAACTGTCGAAGCGATTCTAGCGACTCTCCTACTGGATCCTGCTCTGCGATGTCAACGAAACGCCTTTCGATGGACTCTTGAACGGCCAGGTTCGGAACAGGCACGCGAATATCGGCCAAATCTTCCCAATACAGGCGCCATTGGGACGGTCGAATTCCTTTGGAGCGAATTCTGTATTCGCGAATCATCCTCGAAGAGCGGAGGATATGGTGAGCGAACTGGCTCGAAAAACGTATTGTGATGGGGCGAAGTACTTGATAGTCACCACTAACAATACCTTCGAAATCGGAGATTGCCACAGATCCTTGCCAAGCCTTCATTTTGTTGACGACAAGGTCGCCGACGGTGACTCTGCGGTAGTTCGAAAGGTCTTCAGGCGTCACATTATGGTTGTCTGAGCGGCTATTCTTGGGTATGATCCCATAATCGCGGTAGACGGACAGCACCTCTTCGTCACCATTTGCACGTTCATTCCGAGGCGCAAACAGGAACCGCAACTTCACCAGATCTGCTTCGATGCTTTCCATGATGACGTCAGCGAGTGCCACACGCCGTTCACTGAGCAACGCCGTGAGACGCTCTTGTACTGCGACGAGGGCGTCAATTTGCTCGAGTTCAGCATCGAGAAATTCAACTATGCGACGTTGACGCTCAATGGACGGCAGAATAAAAGGAAGTTGCCGTAATCCTTCCCAACTTAGATTTGCCCGGACTCCGCCCTCGCTTAGATTGTTGAAGATGCGCCTGTTGTACAGATCCATGAAGTACCAGTAGGCATACTTAGGGAGTACGCGGCGGTCCGCTGTAAGAGCGATATAGGCCGGACTGACGAGCCCAAGATCTTCTGACAAGCCAACGCGGCTCGTGGACACATTCTGCAAATCAATTAATTTGAAGATCAGCTGTCCCGGTTTGATTAACTGATAGCCATCAAAGTTTTCGGGCTGAAGGCCATCTGTTGCCTCGCGCGAGCGAGGGAGTACGCCGTTCATCGTCAGCGACAACCGCTGATACTGCTCCGATTCACTCGGTCCGGGGACAACCTTGGACTTCTGAAACACATACCCAACCGGAATGATGTCATGTTCATAGTTTGGCTCGAGCACCCAGTCTGGCAAGCGCTCTCCGCGAAATTGCCGGCTCAAGCCCCAACCTCCTTAAGAAGCGCGAGCAGCTCCGTCGCAACCTCGCGCAGTTCCACGTCAATTTCATGAATCGATCGAGGCGGCGCATAGGAATAAAAGTATCGGCTGAATAGAATTTCGTAGCCGATCTTGGTCTTCTTCTTGTCAATCCAGGCATCATCAACGTATGGCAGCACCTCGCTGCGCATGTACGCATCGACGGTGGCTTCATAGCCGCCGATCCCGTCCGTATTGCCCGCGTAGGTGAATGGAACCTTCTCTGTGTCGCGGAGGTTGGAGTCTGCGACCGGCTTACCCCGTGAAGTCGTAATGATCTGGCCATCCTGGTCGCGTTGGGGTCGTTCAACGGTGATGGTCCAGTAGCCGAATTCCTCAACGGGGAGGATCTTGCAGTAGTCGGACTCCTCGTAGGCGCTGTAGATCTCAAGGATTTGGCGACGGTTGTCTTCCGAGAGTTCGCGTCCCTTGTCGCCGAGCTTCTTACGCATCTTGACGTAGAAGTTGGTAGCATCGATGAGTTGGACTTTACCCTGTCTCTCTTCGGGTTTGTTGTTGTCCAACACCCAGATATAGGTTGCAATCCCGGTGTTGTAGAACATGTCATTTGGCAGCGCGATGATGGAATCAACGAGGTCTGCCCCGAGCACCCAGCGCCGAATGTTGGAGGGACCTGACCCGGCTGCACCGTTGAACAAGGGCGAGCCGTTCATGACGATGGCCGCGCGTCCACCGCCTTTGATTTTGGGGCGCATCTTTGCGATGAGGTGGCGCAGGAAGAGCATCTGGCCGTCCGAGACAGCCGGAGTGTTCTTCTTGGGCTCCTTTGCTCCTACGTAGAAGCGGGATGCCTCTCCCAGTTCCTTAAGCTCGGCGAGGACCGCAGCTTGGCTCTTCTTCCAGTCGTCGCCATAAGGAGGGTTGGAAAGGCAATAGTCAAAAGTCTGGCCGGGGAACCTGTCATCTGCGAGCGTATCTCCGAGCTGAATGTTGGAGGGATCGTGCCCCTTGATCAGCAGATCGGACTTGCAGACGGCGTAGGACTGGTCGTTTCGTTCCTGCCCGTACATACGTAGCTGAGCGTCGGGGTTGAGGCCAGGGTGTTCCGGGGTGCCGATGAGGTGTTCTTCTGCGATCGAGAGCATCCCACCTGTTCCCGCGGTGGGATCGTAAATCGATCGGACCGTACCTGGAACCGAGAGCGCGTCGTCGTCCCCCGCGAAGATCAGGTCGACCATGAGCCGGATTGCGTCGCGGGGTGTGAAGTACTCACCGGGCGACTCATTGGTGGACTCATTGAACGTGCGAATCAAATACTCGTAGAGGTCGCCCATCTCTGCGTTGGGGACCTTGTTCGGGTGCAGGTCTACGCGCGTGAACTTCTCGATGATGATGAAGAGCAGATCCTTCTCCGCCATCCTGGCAATCTGGTCGCCGAACTTGAACCGCTCGAAGACGTCGAGGTTGTCAGAGAATCCATCGACGTACTGCTTGAAGTTGGCCTCGAGCCCTGCGGGGTCACCGAGTAGCGTCTGCAGCGTCCACGGTGTCGTGTTGTAGAAAGACAAGCCGGTCTTGCGCTTGACCTGGGCGCTGAGTAGTTCAGGTTTGTCAGCAAAGGCTCGGACAAGCCCAGCCAGGTCCTCCCGATGGTCTTCGAGTACACAGTCGAGCCGGCGCAAAATGGTCATCGGCAGGACGACATCACCGTACTCGTGCGGCTTGTAATCGCCTCGGAGCTGGTCGGCGATGCCCCAAATGAAGGGTCCAAGGTTACTCATGCCGGCATTTCCTCATTTGCTGTTTCTGGCACTATTTCAACGATATCTTCAAGATTGTACTGCAGAGTTTGGCAGATCCGCAGCAGTACGTTGGTGGTGACGTTGCCGTCTTTGCTGAGCTTGCCGATGGTTGCTGGGGATAGTCCTGTGTCCCGGCGGAGGTCTTCGCGGGTCATGTAGCGGTCAATGAGGAGTTTCCACAGCGGTTTGAAGGTGATACGCATGGTTAGTTACCTTCCTCGGTGGTCTCTGTGTTCCAGGTGAAGCCGTAGAGGGCTTCATGGCCGTCGCCGAGGCGGATGACACGCGTCGCTTCGACGAGTTCCTCGGCTTGCGGGCCATACGCCTTTGTCTCATCGAATGAGAAGAAGATCTGTTTGGGTTCACCTGCGCCACTCGTTAGTTCCTCCGCACGCATGTATGCACCTAACAGCGCGCGTACGGGTGCGTGTCCGACGAGTTTGATGATGTCTGAGTCGTGGATGAGGAACGGCAGCGAACACATCCACGAGCTCTCCGGAAAGCCAGCCGGCGTCACCCCCACCATCTACAAGATGGCCCAGGTCAAGGAGCACGAACCCGAGATCTTCGCTGACGCCTACAAGGTGATGGATGTTCACGGCTACGTCACCTGGATGCTCACCGGACTACGCGCAATGGGTGGCGGCACGCGCTCCTTCCTGTGGCGCCAGATCATGGCGGACACGACCGCCCTGCCCATCACCGTGTGCACTCAGGACGAGATCTCCCCGCTCGGTGCGGCGGTCCTCGCCATGGCCTCGACGGGCGTCTACGGCGAGCATGACGTCGCGGCCACCGCAAAGAAGATGGCGCAATACGGCGAAACAATCGAACCCGACATAGAGAAGCACGAGCAGTACTCCGACGTCGCCAAGGTCCAGCGCAAGCTCTACCCGAAGCTAAAGGACGTCTTCGAGGGGTAAGCGACTCTTGGTGGGGTCGGCGATGACCGAAAACTCGGCGTCGCCGACCCCACAGACGGTCAGTGACGGGTCTTGGCGTCCTTCGCTTCTTTTTCGAACCCGACCTGCCAAAACCCCATATCGAGCAGCTTCATCTGCGGATAGGTCAGGTCCTCGGTCTGCATTCCACGCCGCGCTTCCTCGAGGCGGTCGTTGTGGGCCTCGTAGAAGTCCGCGAGTTCGTCGAGAGATTTCTCTTGATAAGTGTCCTTTTCTAAGCCTAAATACTTCGCTCCGATACCGAAGAATCTGTCATACGCGGGCACACAGCCGAGCGTTCCCAGGAGGATTTTCGTGATGAGGACCTGTGACACCGGGGTCTCGACCTCACGCCCTGCGACCTGTTCACGGATCGGATGAAAATGGCGGGCGATGTATTTGTACAGCTCCGTGACCTGCGTCCGAACGTCACTGTTTCGCAAATCCACGCACGCGAGCCCAAACAGGCGGTCGTATTCGGGCTTGAGGATCTCCTCGACGATGGGCGTGTGCACCTTGTAGTCCTTGTGAAAGATGAAGCACGAGCCCCGATACATTCCCCAGCTCGCCAGGTAGAAAGCGAGGTGCAGGCTCAAATAGTCGTAGTCCGGGGACGAATCGGTCCGCGCATCTCGAAAGACGCGATAGCAATGCTCCCACGATCGGGAGCGCCCATTCTCATTCGCGCGCGCGTCATCGTAGAAAGTCTGCGCAGCACTAATCAACTCATCGATGGCTTCCATACTTTTCTCCTTGTGTCTCCACGGAAAGCCTCTCTTCCTCGAGAGCTCTCGTTGTTTCAGCGGTTCCTATGCGCGCGGATTCGGATGCGAGAGGTCGACCGCCAGATTGGGCAGCCACGCGACCGGGTTCCCCATGCCTCGTTATTCCTCATGCCTCGCCGAGCAACACCGCTTCATTTCTCGATAACCATATCGCACGGAGCCGCCACAACGCAGCCATTTGGAAGACTGCAACTCAGCATCGTCAGTGCCTGGCAATCCGGGATCACTCTCGTACCCGCATCTCCCGGCGAGGCCGGGGCCGGGCATGCACATCCGTGCGGTTACTGGAATACGAGTGGGAGGATTTGCGTGATGGTTGCGCAGCATTCTTAGTTTTTCGTGTCGGTTCTGCGCGTACCCTGATGAGAAAGGACGCGCCCCCAACGGTGGGGGCGCGTCGGAGGACACCTCACCGTGGAGGCACACACACCATGAAGGTCCCACCCCTATCCGAGCGACCCGTCACCGAGGAAGACGAGCAAGACTTCCCCACCCCGCCAGCGCGCCGCAAGAAGCGCGCTCTGGCTGCCAGGAGAGCAGCACTACGCCCGTGGGCAATGGGAATCGGGCTCACCGTACTGGTTGCTGTGGCAGCTGTTGGTGCCTACACGCTGGGCGCGAGCATTAGCTCGTGGAACGATCGCCCCAGCACCGCGGCAACACCCACCGTGCACCCAGCACCCATGCCGTCAGCATCGAGCGAACCTCCGATGTCAGGTGGATATGCAATCGGCCCCGACGGCGTCCTCGTGCGTCCCGCCGAGTTCGCGGCAGACACCTACACCAAGCCCGAACTACCCGAAGAAGCCAAGGAAAACAACGAACGAGGCGCCGAAGCTGCAGCAGAGCACTACCTGGCCCTAATGGTCTACGCATGGAACACCGGAGACACACAACCATTCGTGGACATGTCTAATGAAACTGACGACTTTCATCAGAATATCGTCACCGATATTAGAAATGTATACGCGCACGGCTGGTCGTACGATAATAAGTCGAAAATCGTGCACATTTTGCAAGTGAATCCGATAGATCCGAATGGAAGTAGTGTTCCACCAAATACAATTTCGGTTGCCTTCCTAACCAAGTCCTCAGACGGAATCACCTGTAGGGGACAGAAAGTAAATACAAGTAGTTCAGAATACGAAACAGTTCTTACATTACTTTTGACATGGCACGACGGTAAATGGATAGTCACGCAAGGAACCGCGGTGAATCCAGATGCGTAAGTTAAAACTGATAACTCTCATTCCGGCATTACTACTACTTATTGGCTCGATAAGCTGCCTAATCCCCGGTGTCGCCTACGCGGAAGAAGAACAGCCTACTGAACCCCCTCACTTCCGCAGTTCAGGAACCGGCCCCGATGTAAAGGTGGAAGCAAGTAAGGCAGCGAAGGAAGCAAAAAAGTATCGAGGTACTGACAACTCAACTCCAGAAGACGACAAGAGTCGACTCACAGCTGAAGGCGCAGCAACTCCAGAGGCACAACCCTACTGGAATTGGGCAAGGTGCGCGTCAGTATCCATTGCAACTGCTCCCAATGATGGGCACGTCTCAGACGAAGACTGCTCACTGCCATTTGACCTCGTCACAGGGACCGTCACGCGAGACCCCGCACAACTGCCCACAACTCGCGACCTTCTCCTTGCGGCGGCAACAATTATCCACGCCGACGGTGCGGGCCTTCACAAGCGGCCCGAAGGTGTGTCGTACACGAACAAGTACATTCCCACGCTCGTTGCCGCCACGCATCCCACGCAGACCCACACCGTCACGCTGTTGGGCCACGACATCACCATCACTCTGACGGCCACGTCCTACACGTGGAGCTGGGGGGATGGAACCCCGGACCTGACCACGACCTCGCCGGGAATGCCCTGGCAAGAAGGCATGGACCCCAACACCGACCCCGCCCTGATCCGCCACTACTACAAGGCTCCCAACGGGTGGAAGTCCTTCCTGGATGGCCCATACCCCTATGCCACGCGCACCATCACACTCACCACCACGTGGGCGGGCACGGCCACCAACCCCTTCACCGGCGACACCCAGACCATCAACGGCCTGGTCACCACCACCGAAACAACCGGCCCGTTCCCCCTCGGTCAACTCATCGTCAACAACACCGACACCTCAGAAGAAAAACAAGGCCACTAAACACGCTGAGGCCCCAGCCCACCATCGTGGGCTGGGGCCTCAGCGTCAGTGTTTCACGTGAAACAATCACCGACGATCCGCACGATCAGAAGCGAAACGGTACTCGTATAGACGGGACTACGGTCACCCACACCGGCTCACGCTCACGAACACACACGAACGCACCCGGACACGGGTGCCCCTCAAGCAAGATGAACCCGCAGGCGCCACGCGCTCAAGCTGTCACCCCCGCCTCTCGCGCAGGCTCCGCGCGAGGAGGCCGTGCCTCGGCGCGAAGACCCAGGCGAGCACGAAGCACGCGGTGAGCACCAGGACGATCGTTGCTCCCGTGGGCACGTCCAGCGCCCACGACAGGTACAGGCCCACCAGGCCCCCGGAGGCGCCGAGCGCGGGCGACAGGATCATCATGGTCCCCAGGCGGTCGCACAGGAGCCGCGCGGTGGCCGCGGGGGTGACGAGCAGGGCCAGCACCAGGACGTTGCCGATCGTCTGCACCGAGATCACGACAGCCAGGGCCACGGCGACGTACAGGGAAAGATCAGCCAGCAGCACGTGCACGCCCGCCGCCCGGGCGCTCTCGCGGTCCAGGGTCACCGCGACGATGGGCCGGTGCGCCAGGAACAGCATGAGCAGCACGAACAACGCGCCAGCCAGCACCACGGGCACATCCGACGCCGGAATACCGGTGATCGACCCGAACAGAAAGTCCTGCAGGCTCCCCGCGTACCCGGGCGCCCGCGCGATGATCGCGACGCCCAGCGCAAACGCGCCAACGAAGAGCACGCCGATGACGGAGTCCTCCTTGAGTCGCCGATTCTGCGCCAACAAGGCCACAAGCACGGCGGTCACGACGCCCGCGAGCGCGCCGCCCAGCACCAGGGATCCGCTGCACACGAAGGCGATCGCCAGGCCGGGGAACACGGAGTGCGCGACGGCGTCGCCAATGAACGCCATGCCGCGCAGGACGACGTGCACGCCGACGCTGCCACACACGAGCGCGGCGACGACCGCGATGAGCAGCGCGCGCGGCAGGAACGCCAACGCGGGATTCGTCAGGTCGCGGAAGAAGTCGTAGGGGCTCAGGAAGTCCGCCGCCGGGGCGAGGGCACGTCCGGCCGCGTGGATCACGGTGCTCATGCGCGCACTCCTAGGGCGTCGAGGATCGGGTTGTCGGGTCGCACGTCGAAGGCGCGGATCCACGGGTCGGCGTCCGCGAGCTCCTCGGGCCGCCCGGAGGCGACGATCGTGCGCCGCAGCAGGTACAGGCGGTCGCACCCGGCGCGCGCGCCGATGAGGTCGTGCGTAGTCATGAGGAGGGCCCGCCCCCCGTCCGCGAGGCTACGGAACAGGTCCATGAGCATCTCCTGCGTGGGCATGTCGAGGCCGGTGAAGGGCTCGTCGAGGAGCAGCACGGCGGGCCGAATCGCGAGGGCCCGGGCGACGAGGACGCGCTGGCGCTGCCCGCCGGACAGCTCGCCGATGGGACGCTTCGCGAGGTCGCGCATGCCCACGAGGGACAGGGCCTCCTCGACCGCTCGGAAGTGCGGGGTCCGCGCACGCCCCAGCAGCCCGCGCCGCACGGTGACGGCCTGCAGGACGGCATCACGCACGCTGATCGGGAAGTCCCACGCGAACTCGTGCCGCTGGGGCACGTACCCGATCGCTCCGTCAGTCTCGACGCTGCCGCTGGAGGGGATGAGCCCCAGGATCGAGCGGATCAGCGTGGTCTTCCCGGCGCCGTTAGGTCCGATGAGGCCGACGAGCTCCCCGGCCTCGACCTCCAGGTCGACGCCCTCAAGGACGCTGCGCCCACCCAGGGACGCGCCCAGTCCGGCGACGCGCAGCTGGCTCACTGCTCCCCTCCCCGATCGTCGAGGCCGGGGCAGCGCTCGCCCGAGCCCTCACCGCGGGCGGTGGGCAGGGGCGCGAGGATGGAGTCGGCCTCGGCGATGGCGGCGGCCTGTTCGGCGCGGCTGCGGCGCGAGCGCGCGACGACGAGGGCGCCGATCACGAGGAGCGACAGGACGGCGACGGCGATGATCGCGAGGAAGGCCCAGTCGGGCAGCCCGCCCGACGCGGCCCCCAAAGCAGAGGACGAACCGGCGGGGTCAGCGGCCCCGGAAGCAGCGGGCGCAGCCCCAGAGGAAGAAGCGGAGGAGGAAGCGGAAGCACCATCGGCGGGGGCAGCGGCGGGCGCGGCCATGGCCAGGGCCTCGGACGCGGAGGCGGCATCACCGACGGCGAAGCGCAGGGTCGTGGAGGCGCTCACGGCCTCGCCGGCGGTGGTCGTGCCCAGGAAGGTTACGGTCGCCGTGTAGGTGCCGGGCGCGGAGAACGCCCAGTTGGCGTGCACGTGCGTGCCCGAGTCGATCCATACGTCGCCAGGCGCCGCGCCCGAGTCGGCGAGCAGGAGGGGCTTGCCGAAGGTGCCGGACTGCAGGAACAGCCACGCGCGGCCGGGGCCGCTCACGGGGCCGACGCGCATGGTGAGGCCACGGTCGATGGTGGCCGTGACGGCGGGGTCCTGCGTGTTCCATCCGAGCCACACGACGCCCGGGTTCTGCGTCTGGGGAACGACGTACACGGGCTTGCCCGCGACGTCGGCCAGGAAGGGGTAGTCGGCGGAGTCGGGCGCGGTCATGATGGCCGCATCATTGACCCGCAGGACGGTCTGGTTGGGGTCGCGCCACACGGCGCCGCTCTCGGCGTCATGGCGCAGGCCGGCCCTCCACTGTCCGTCGATCAGTCGGGGGCCGAGGTCGACGTGCCCGACGCTGATCTCGCTGGCCTCATTCGACCACTCCTCGTGCGCGGCGACGCTCTGCGCGAGGTCGGGGTCGGGACTCGGGTCAGCAAAGGAAGAGGGGGCGCCCACGATGACGAGGAAGGCCGACACAAGCAGAGCGCTCAGAGACATGCCGAGGCGGGGGAATGGCGACATTAGAGCCGCGACACGCCGGCGACACGCCGTACGGATGCCTCTAATGCTGCCATTCCCCCCTGCGGCGGGGCCTGGCCGGGCTTCGAGATCGACCACTCCGAGCGAAGCTCGCGTGTGGCGATCTCGCGGGCGGGACGCCGCCCCCGGGGCGCAGAGCCGGCGGCCGTCCTGGCGGACGACACCTCGGCCGGAAGTCTGGCGAGAAGAGAAGGATTTCATGGCATCTCCTTGCCGCCCAGGCAGCGTGCCAGTGAGCGGGCGTTGTGTTCCATCATGTCGATGTAGGTGGGTGCTTGGTCGTCGAGGGTGTCGCCGTACAGGGGGCAGATGTCCACACCCGCGTCGGTGGCGGCGGTGCGCAGGGTGGAGCGGGTGCGCGCCAGGTTGGGTTCGAGGAACACCGCGGGAATCGAGGAGTCGGACATGGTGGCCTGGAGCTTGATCCGGTCGGCGATGGAGGGTTCGACGCTGGGGTTGGGCGCCACGAAGCCGGCAACGGTGAGCCCGTAGGCGTTCGCCAGGTACGCGTACGCGTCGTTGGTGGTGACGAGTTTGCGGCGCTCCTCGGGGATGGACGCGATGGTCGAGGCGACGGTGGCGTCGAGCTCGTCGAGGCGCGTCAGGTAGGCGGCCGCGTTGGCCCGGTAGGTGGCCTCGCCGTCGGGGTCGACGGAGATCAGCGAGTCGCGGATGACGCGCACGTACGCCTGGGCGTTGTGGACGTCGTGCCACAGGTGGGGGTCGATGTCGCCGTGGACGTGCTTGCCGAGGACGGCCTGCGGGAGCATGTACACGTTCGCGCCGGGTTCGCCGATGAAGCGGAACGAGGCCTCGCCGGGGATCGTCGTGAGCGCGCGGGTGGGCACTTCGATGACGACCTGGTCGAGGTCGGTGCACTCCATGGTCGAGGCGACGGCCGCGCCCGTGGTTCCTGCGCCCACGCAGGGGGCCGAGGCCTCGTCCCCGCTGAGCGCACCGGCGTCGGAGGCGAGTTCGACGCGCTTGGTGGTGAGGTTGACGGTGATGTCGGCGTGGCCGGCGGACAGGACGCGGCGGCCCTCACTGGCGGCGATCTCCTCGGGCGGGGTGCCGACGGCGAAGACGGCGGTGCCTTCCCCGACGCTGACGGGCGTGGCGCCGGGGGTGGTGCGCAGGTTGGCGCGGAAGTGGACGCGGTAGACGCCGGGGGCTGTGAACGCCCAGCTCATGTGCTGGTGGGCGTCGGCTGGCAGCTGCGCGGTGTCGGTGTCGTATCCGCCTGCGGCGTTGAAGCCGTCCGAGGTCGCGAAGGCGATTTCGGGCTGCCCGAACGACGTGGTGAGGTAGGCGGCGGCCTGTCCGGGCCCGTCGACGCCGGTGGTCGTCAGGTCGATCTGCGAGGCGCGGGTGGCCCCCATGTCGGCGCCGTCGCCCCACACGCGCATGCCGAGCCAGGGGGTGTCGAGGGCGCGGTCTTCGACAAGGGGGAGGATGGTGGCGCCGTTCTTGGCGGCCTCCTCGGCGACGGAGACGGAGCGCGAGCCGGCGGGCAGGTTGGAGTCGAGTGCGCGGATGAGGGCGTGCTCCTCGAGCATGAGGTAGTTGGAGAAGGCGACGTCCGCGTAGGCCACGTCGCGCACGGTGCGCAGGGAGGGTTCCCACGAGTGTGGGTCTGCCCCGTTAGGCACCATCTGCGTGACGTGGACGCGGTCTCCGGCGACGTTGCGCACGAGGTCGGCGAGGATGCCGGTCGTGGCGACGACGCGCAGTTCACCGTCGCTCGCGGGGTCGGGCGCGGGCGCGCACCCTGCCAGGGTTGCCGTGAGCGCTAACGTCGAGGCTGCGAGCACACACCCACTCCCCCGCCACCCACGGAAGGGGAGGCGGGGGATGAAGGAGAGTCGGCCTCGTAAATGAGGGGTCACAGCGTTGCGCGCAGGTTGCGGCGGCGTCCGATCGCGCCCACCCACACGCAGGCCGCGCCCGTGAGCGCCCACGTCAGGGAGACGACGGTCAGGGGGATGGTGTCGGCGCCGGTGGTGGCCAGGGAGAGGTCGCAGTCCTTGCCGGAGGCGGTGCGGCCGACGACCTGGGAGACCATGGGTCGCCCATTGGGGCCGGTCGCGCCCGTGGCGGTGAGGTCGCCGCCCGAGCCGAAACCACTGCCCGCGAGCGCCGCGCCGTTCGGGGTGACGCGCATCGTGATGGTCAGCGTGTAGGTGCCGGGCGCGGTGAACACCCAGTTCTGGTGGGCGTGCGTGTTGGCGCCGAGCGTGTAGCCGGTGCCGGGGCCGTCGAAGACGTGTTCGCCGACGCCGGAGCCAAGCGCACCCGCGTTGAAGACGGCGACGCGTCCGGGGCCTTCGACGGCGTCGAGGGTGAACTGGACGGGGCCGGTGGTGCCGGTGACGATCTCTTCGCGCTGGGAGTTCAGGCCCAGCCACGGCACGCCCGCGATCTGGGTGGAGGGGATCAGCCAGACGCTGGAGCCGGGGGTGGCGACGAAGCCGAGGTCGGCGGGCGCGGTGATGCGCGCGGCGTCACCGAGGGCGAAGGTCAGGGACGAGGGGTCGACCCACTGGGCGGGCTGGCTGCGGTCGTCCTTGACGCGGGCGACGAGGGTGCCGTTTTCGATGGCGGGGCCCAGGTCGAAGTGGCCGTCGGTGGCGTTGCCGGAGGCGCCGTCGCCGACGCTGACGGTCAGGGTCGTGCGCGCGGTGTTCGCAGGGGCGCTGTTCGAGGCCAGGGTGGCGGCCTCGGCCTCGGTGGCCTCGCGGGTGATGCGGGTGGCGACGCAGCGCTCACCGCCGGTCGTGCCGGACGTGGTGCGCGCGCCCGAGGACGGGGCGGGGTTCGCGCCGGTCGTCGTGCCGGTGGTGCCGGTCGTTCCCGAGGACGGGGCGGGGGCCGGGGCGCTGGGCGTTCCCGTGGCGCCGCCCACGCCCTGGTCCTGCGCGGCCTGGTTGTTCGTGGAGCTCACCGAGCCGGGGCCCACGCCGGGGGCGGGGGCGGGCTGGGCCTGGTCGGTCGAGGGGGCCGCTGCGGACTCGGCGAGGCACGAGGCCTCGTCGGCAACGTCGATCGTGTAGGTGTGGGCCGCGGAGTGGGCGTTGGCGGCGCCGGTGTTGCCGGGGGTCCAGGCGCTGGCCTGGACGGTCAGCGTGTAGCGGCCTGCGCGCGTGAAGAGCCAGTTGACGTGCCTGTGGGCGGCGTAGGGCTGGTCGATGTCGTCACCGCCCGGCGCCAGGTCAAAGCTGCCATCATTGGTGACCGCCTTCATGCCCTCCGTGAAGCTGGAGGTGAAGGCGTAGATGCGGCCGTCGGCGGGGCCCGTGTAGGAGATGTGGAAGCGCGCGGCGTCGTATCCGCCGGTGGCGACGCCCAGGGTGTCCCAGCCGGGCCACAGCACGGTGGCCTGGTTGTCGCCGGACTGGCCGAGCAGGTACGCGGCGGCGGGAGCGCCGGTCGCCTGGCTGACGGAGGCGGGGATCTGGGTGAGCGTGGACTTGTTGACGGCGAGGAGCGTCTGCTCGGGCTCGCGTATGACGCCGGAGCCCGTCGCGTCCTCCTTGATGCGCAGGGTGAGCGCGCCGGACGCGTCGGAGGTCAGGTCGAAGATGTCCGCGTGGCCGCGGTCCAGGGTGGCCGTGGTGCCAGCGGGGGCGGTGCGCATGACGGCGCAGGTGGTCGCGTCGGCCTCGGACGTGGCCGTGGCGGCGTCTGCGGTGGCCTCGGTGGCTTCCTCTGTCGCTACTGCGTGCGCGGTGTCGGCGGTGGCCTCGTCGGCGGCGTGTGCCGCTCCGGGCACGAGGAAGGAGGTGGCCGCGAGGGCCATGGCGGCGAAAGCCCGGGCAGCTGCGCGGCCCGGGTTCCGGTACTTCGTGGGGTTCATGAGGGGGTCCTCTAGGTGCTTCGCACGTGAATATGAATGAGAATCGTTATCATTCTATGCCTGTGGCCCCCACCGCGCAAAGTTCTGGCGCCCGAAACCCCTGATCGCGGCCCACCCCGTTCATGAGGATCTGCCCCGATTGCGGCCAGACAATGCGGCCGAGAGCCCTGATGTGCCCCAAAACCTCGGGAACCACCACCTCCAGGGCAATACCCCTCCCCTAAATTTCGCATGCAATTCCCCTATCCTTCTTTCAACTTTTTAATCCACATCGTTGAAATTCTGCTGTTTTCTTCCCATTGTCGATTTGTCCGACCACCGAATTGCATGCGAAATTGATGGCGAGCTTCAGTAGCCAACGGTCGATGAACTCGTACGAACCGACATCAAATTTTTAGAAATTTTGCGATCTGTAAACGATCACAGCCGACACAACAGACGAATTGTGACGGCGTGCGCACGTTTGCGCAGTTGGTGTGCACGCAACCACTTTGCTTTGCAATTGCTTGGTTTTTGATGCGATCTAAATTACTGGCCGAACGGTTGATTGCGCGTTTTGGGAGGGATAAGCTATAACCATCAAGCGCCTGACGAAGCTGCCAAGCTGGTCCGGCGCTTTTCTTGTTTGAAACGCAGGGTCGCGCCGACGCTACCCGCGTTGGCACACTCCACGAACGAGATCCGCCGGGTGATCCCCGGCCTCGTCAAACAGGGAATCAACACAACATACGATCCCACGAGGAGTTCACTCATGTTCTCGACCATCGACGTCATGGTTGCCCAGGCCCACATCGATCAGCTCAACGAGCTCGCCGACGCCAAGCGCCTGGTGAAGGCCGACCGCCACTGAGCGAATTCCGGCCACGCCGGAGTTCCACGCAAGTCCGCAGACCCGCAGGGGCTGCGGACTTTTTGCGTCTAGGTACTGATGCCGATTTGTCTCTACAGACGTCCCCCACCATGGCTCCCAAACCTCCGCTGAAGGGCGCTCCCATGCTCGGTCGAGTGCGGCGAACGATTTACGGTCGGCAGATCTTGGCATTTGCCATGTTAATTCTCAGAAAGTCAACCTTGTCCGGTGATTAACATGCCGAAATGACACAGCTTATTGTCCCAAGCACAAACGCTAGCTCTCGTCAATATGCTGATCATCGACGACAGGAAAAAAGCCGTATCTCCCCTCATCAGTATGCTTCGTAAAGCAAATGTCAAACGCCTCAGCACCGAGCGGATCCAACGGATCGGTGTTCTCCATAATGATGATCTGGCCGTCAAAGTTAGCCTGAATATCACGATAGAACGCTCGAACAACGTCTTCCGGTGGCTCGCCATCGGTCTCTGTCGATTGGTCTGGTGGCCGGTAGGTGACGAGAGGCGAGTCAAGGACAACGAATCCAGGGTGTGGGAGCTGCCTGTCAAAACAGTATTGGGCGAGAGCAAGTGTGAAGGCGGCATGAAGGATCGCTCGCACTCCCTTGCCGTGAGCAGAGCGTTGTTGCCCGCCAGAAATGATGTCAAGTTCATTTCGGTCGTAACGGACGGATTCCGCGGACGGGTAGTGCCACTCGGCAAGACGCTTCGAAATCTCCGCTGAGAATTCGTGCACCACTGCAAGACCCAACCCTGAAACCGCTGTCGCAACCTCCAATTCAGTTTCGCAAACAATCCGCCGAATCATGTCTTCGAAAGTCTTGACTTGCTCATAGAGGCCAAGGTGCTTCTCGATCTCACTGCGCTTGGCAAGGAGTTCGTGGAGGCTCCCTTTCTCTGGGTTCATCCTCGCATCGAACTCCTCAATACGCTGCTGCAAAGACAGGGAAGCTAGACGCATCTCTTCGATCGACTTTCGAAGAGCCTCGATTCGCGCGTCCAGGCTCTCCATAGTCACTCGAAGGTCGTCCAGAAGCTCTTTGGTCTTCCGAGTCTCGGAGTGGACGGAAACAGCAAAGCTGTTCGCGGATCCGTCACATTCCAGATTGAGATGCTGACTGGATGGATCGGCACCACAAAAGACACAGGTCCCGCTTCGAAAGTACCCGAGCAGATTCCCAGCCTCTGCAATCATGTCAAGGCGTGCCAGATCATTCTCGTATTGCTTCCGCAAGAGAATGAAGCGTTCACGAAGCACCTTCGCATCTGAGTGTTCTGAACGTTGGGAGACGTCAGCAGATTGCAGTTTGCTCTGCTCCAGAAGAAGCTGACCACGCTGTTTCGTAAGGTTCCCGATCATTGCACTGTGCTTGTCGATCGTGGCGTTCAATTTGTCGAGCTGTGTCTTGAGTTCCTTCGGTTCAGCGACATTTTGGAGCTGCGACTCAAGCTGGCTGAGCATTCGCTCAATGACTGCCTGCTGAGCGCCACGCAGCTTCTTCTGTTCTTGCGCCGAGGGAACCTCAGTCAACGCGGAGTCATCCTCGCCTGAGAGGATGAGCTTGAGGACAGAAGTCTCCTTGGTCTTGTTGACGTTGTTTCCACTGAAACCGGGGGCTTCTTCGGCCTGCATTTCGGTCTCGCCAATGAGGCACAGGCGGCTCAGATCCCGGAAACTGAGCATGTGTGTCTCATTGTGCTTGTTCTTCCGCACCCACTTCTCGTCGAGCCCAACCTGGTTGAGGAGGAACCTGGAGATGTTATTCGTTCTATCTGAATTGTGCACCGCGGCAAGCTCTTCGTCCGCAGGGGTCGTAGGTTCGACGCGGATGTTGGATCGGTACAGGGAGATGCGACCGCCACTGACCGATCGTGCGAGCGTGATGCGTTCACCAGTGGGAAGTGCTAGGCCAAGCAGAACGCGACTGTATCCTTCCTGCTCCGGGATCTCCTTGAGTTTCTTAGCCCCTAGGACGAAGTCGATAGCATCGACAATGAACGACTTACCCGTGTCCGAAGGACCGTGGATAACAGTGACGTGAGGGCTAAAGTCAACCGAGGCAGGGGCTTTGTTTGCGCCAGTAAAAGTCAGGTGCAGAAGCGTGAGTCTTCCCATTACATACCATCTCCACTCGCATGCTGCATGACTTCGAACTCTTCTAACCAGTGCGAGGAAATCTCTCTCATCCGTTCTCGCAGGCACGCTTCGTCAACATCACCAAGTTCTTCAACAAGCCAGCGTGCACGGTACTGGAGGGCGCGCGCGTAGTCGCTTTCAAGGAGCTTCAGGAAGCTCTCCGAACTCTCGCTTGCACAGAACTCAATTCCACCATCCTCAGCTGACATCACTGCGAGGCCGGCTCGGATCATGACTTGGAGGCCCGCTTCGATATATTGTCGTTTCATTCCGAGTTCACCCACTCGTATCGGGATCGGAGGGTGGAGGCTCGCGGGGCCGTTGAGATCTGCACTGTGTAGCAGGCCATGGTCGAGGAGCACAAGACGGTTGATATCGAGATGAGCGGGAAAGGCTTCGACGAGGATCATCAGGACACGCATCCCCACTTCGATAGGGCTGTTAAGTGGATTACTCATTGGTGTCCACCCACGTCAGTTTGTCTGCATTAGCGAGTTGGTGGCAGATACCGTGACGATCTTTGAGAGTCGACACCGAAATGAGCGTGTGGGCGCTAAGGTCGAGCTGGCCAGACTGTGTAAGCACAGCTCGAAGTCGGTCGAGGCCACTGGGATGGTTCGCTTCTGCGGTGTCGATTACACCGGTGTAGACGTCTTTTTGGAGCAGTTCATATGTACCGTCGGGAACCGAGTCCCTCGCGTACAGGCGAAGAGCTTCGGCAGAATAGAAGGACTCTCTTTGCCTTTGGAATTGCTCCCCATAAGTGGCATGCGCAGAAAGGGAGTCGACATCAGAGCAAGACGCAGGATCCTGCTCACTATAGACATCCACGAGCTTCTTGACATAGACCGCTTCATCTGTACTAGGAGTCACCGGAGTCTCTTTGACGACAGTCCGCTCAGGGAGCGCAGTTCCGAACCTCGCAGCAAAGTATGGAGTCTCACGGTGTGTTTCGATCATCTCACGAAGTTCGAGCGACTGGAAGATCGAGAAATCGATGGATTGGGCGCACTCTCTAATAGAATTCAGCGCCTGCTTGGGATAATGGCGGGTGGCAGCACACGATTTATTGAGATCTTCAAGGAATTTCTCCCGGAGTTCCTTAGGCCTGCTGAGTAGACGCTTCAGTGTTGAACCACACCCCTGTGGTGCGACGAACACGTATCGATCTGGACGACTATAGGAGCCCTCCACTACATAATGGAACATTTTTAGCATCTCAGGAAATACGTCCGAAAAGTTGAGTGGTCTGTTGTAATGCTTGGCCTGGAAGCAATCCCAAGCACCTTCAAGACCACTTTCGGTCTTGAAGGCAGCTACATCGATACCACAATCTCCTGAGCCACCGAGTTGTTTGATCTGTAGATAAGAAAGTCCGGAGGCCCATTCGGTGATGAAGACTTCCCACTCATCCGGCGAATAAAAATAGACACGGTGTTCGGGACGAACAGGCTTGCCACGAAGAGCCGGAGTCGGCAAGCCTGACACTGTGGCTGCGGGAAAGTCAAGGAGCTTGGGGGCGGCACCAACTTCAGGCAGCTGAGTCACCAGATTCATATGACACCTCCTTGTGTATTGCCATCACCGCTAATCGTATCCCGGGAATGTTACGAATGTGGTAGGCGGTGTGCGAAGAGCGTCAAGATACGCATTACCTCACTCATTATCTCATGGAGTGTGTTGATGTCCCGCGCACGCGCCAATGATCTCGAATTAGCACCAGCACACCAGGCGCTTTGCATCATCACCCAGAGAGTTCGCCTACCAGCGCGACGACGGTCTGTTCGTCCTCCCCTACGCATGCATCGAACCCTGATGTTTCACGTGAAACATCTGCCCAACCACCGGCCCCGTTACCCCGTATGGCCAGGAAAGTGGCACACTTGACCTATACGGTTCTATGTAACTTCATGCAAAGGATGGCATGCCTTGACTCAGCCTTCGACCAACGGCGGCACCCCGGCCTCGTCCGGGCGCACGCCCGCGCAGGGAAACCGCCTCGACCCCTGGTACGACGTCTACGCGGACCGCGCACACAACCTGCGCGCATCCGAGATTCGAGCTCTGTTCTCGGTCGTGTCGCGCCCCGAGGTCGTCTCCCTCGCAGGCGGCATGCCGAACCTGAAGGACCTGCCCCTCGATAGGCTCGCGGCGTCCGCGGAGAAGCTCATCCGCAACCACGGCGCGCAGGCCATGCAGTACGGCAGCGGCCAGGGGTGGGAGGTGCTGCGCGAGCGCATCACCGAGGTCATGGCATATGACGGCATCGTCGGCGCTGACCCGGATGACGTCGTGGTCACGACGGGCAGCCAGCAGGCACTCGACCTCGTCACCGAGCTCTTCGTGAACCCCGGCGACGTCATCCTCGCCGAGGCCCCCTCTTACGTGGGCGCGCTGGGCGTGTTCCGCGCGCGCCAGGCGGACATCGTGCACGTTCCCATGGATGAGAACGGCATCATTCCCGAGGCCCTGGTGGAGACGATCCGCGACGTGCGCGCCTCGGGCCGCACGATCAAGTTCATCTACATCATCCCGAACTACCACAACCCCGCCGGCGTGACGCTGTCCGCCGAACGTCGACCGATCATCGCCGAGATCTGCCTGCGCGAGCACGTCTTGATCGTCGAGGACAACCCCTACAGTCTGCTCGGCTTCCACAACGATCCCCTGCCGGCCATCGCCTCGTACAGCCCCGAGGGCGTCGTCTACCTGGGTTCCTTCTCGAAGATGTTTGCTCCCGGCTTCCGCATCGGCTGGGCGTACGCGCCGCACGCGATCCGCGCCAAGCTGGTCCTGGCCCTCGAGTCCGCGATCCTGTGCCCGTCGATGGTGGGCCAGATGGCGATCGCCGATTACCTGAGCAACTACGACTGGTACGGCCAGGTGAAGTCCTTCCGCTCGATGTACGCGGAGCGCTGCCGCGCGATGCTGACCTCGCTCGAGGAGTACATGCCGTCGTGCACGTGGACCGTGCCGGACGGCGGCTTCTACACGTGGGTGACGCTGCCCGAGGGCCTCGACGCGAAGGCCATGCTGCCGCGTGCCGTGCGCGCCCAGGTCGCGTACGTGTCGGGCACGGCGTTCTTCTACGACGGCTCGGGTTCCAACCACATGCGCCTGTCCTTCTGCTACCCCACTCCCGAGGAGATCCGCGAGGGCGTGCGCCGCCTTTCGACGGTCGTCAACGCGGAGAAGGAAATCGTCGACATGTTCGGTACGGCTTCGGGCAACGAGGCCGGGGCCGGGGCCGACCGCTAAGAATTACCTGAGGAGACACCCCCATGGCTACCAAAGTTCTGATCATTTCCGGCGGTCTGACGCACGAGCGTGATGTGTCGGTTCGTTCGGGCCGTCGCGTCGCGAACATCCTGACGCAGTTAGGCTACGAGGTGCGTATTTCCGACGTGGATGCGTCTCTTGCCGAGGCTATTGAGTCCTTCTCCCCCGATGTCGTGTGGCCGCTTGTGCACGGCTCGATCGGCGAGGACGGCTCCCTGCAGTCCTTCCTGGAGTCGGTGGGGATCCCCTTCGTGGGCTCTTCATCGGTGCAGGCCATGCTCGCCTCGAACAAGCCCACGGCGAAGGCTCTGCTGGGCTCTGCGGGTATTGCGACGCCCGGCTGGGTGACCCTCCCCCAGGCGATTTTCCGCCAGCTGGGAGCTTCTCACGTGCTGTCTGCGCTCGAGGGTTCGGTGTCCTTCCCCGTCGTCATCAAGCCGACGGATGGCGGTTCTGCTCTCGGTATTTCCACCGCCCAGGACGCCAAGGCACTGCGCCGCGCGATGGTGGATGCGTTCGCCTACGGTCAGCGCCTGATGGTCGAGCAGCGCATCAACGGCCGCGACGTGGCCGTTTCCGTGGTCGATCTGTGGGATGGCCCCGTGGCCCTGCCCCCGGTCGAGGTATCCACGGATCGTGGCCGCTACGACTACGACGCCCGCTACACGACCGACGAGACGGAGTACTTCGTTCCGGCCCGCCTTTCCGATGAGCTTCTCGCGGACCTGCAGGCCGCGGCCGTCGAGGCCCACACGACGCTGGGCCTGCGCGACCTGTCTCGCATGGATTTCGTGGTCGACGACGAGGGCACCTGCTGGTTCATCGACGCGAATGTCGCGCCCGGCATGACGGACACGTCGCTTCTCCCCCAGGCCGCTGACGCGCTCGAGGACTCCTCTTTCGCTCAGCTGTGCGCCGATATTGTTGACTTCGTGGCCGGTGGCCGCGACGTCCACGGCGTCGACTACGTGATTGACGATGAGGGAGTCGGCTTTATCGTCTCCGAAGACGCCGAGGCGACTGCGGAGTAATCGCTCGTTCAACGCACTGTGGGCCCGGGAGGACGATCCTCCCGGGCCCACATGTTTCACGTGAAACACTGTCTAACGATCATGCGCGCATTTCGGTTCACGACAGCTGGCTGCAATCGATGGGTCGCGTGACACAGTCACATCAACAAATCAGAGCGAAAATTTCGTTCTCTGTATGGCTCTGTGTCGATTTAGCGATTCCGAGTGCAACCTCGTTTCGCCGATACAGAGCCTCTCAGAAAAGCACTCCAAGCTCTTTCAAACGCGTTTCGGCGTCCTCGGCGCCCTTCCAGACGATGCCCTTCACGCCAAGGAGCTCGGCGGCCCGAACATTCTCGCGGCGGTCGTCGATAAAGACGACATCCTGATGCGGCACGTCGAGACGGACAAGCACGTCACGGTAGATGCCACGCGACGGCTTGCAGATCCCGTAGTCGCACGAGAAGGCGAAGAAGTCGAAGAGGCTTCCCCACTCCGAGCGACGAATGGCCTTGGCAATGGGATACGGCGCGTTGGAAAGAATGCCGACGCGTACTGCCTGTCGGCGGAGCCGCCGCACGAGATCGAGAGTTTCTGCGTTTGCCGTCGCCATGCGTGACGCATCAAGCGCAACAAGCTCCTTCAGAAGGGCGCCGGACGGCTCGGGCTGACCGCAATCTCCGGCGATACGGTCCCAAAATTCGCGATCGGACATTCCCGCGTCATACTCACCACGATGGGTCCACATCGCCTGGTCAACGAGCGTCGTGAGACCTCGGGAGCCGTCACCGAACAACTCGGCGATAGCATGCGGGTCTGGGTGAGCGTCCACGAGGACGCCACCGACATCGAAAAGCACGGTGCGCGAACTGCCTTGGGCGTTCATGCCTTTCGCTCCTTCTAGTACTGCGAGGGCCCAACTGTGGACCCTTTAGAGGTAGTTTAAGCGTTAATTCAATCGAAGATTAGCTCAGAAAATGTCGCGTAGAGAACATACTGCGCGTGATCTGCGAAAAGAACTATGAAGTTAGATCAGTGGAGAATTAGGTCTGCAATCCGCTGAAGATCCTCGGATCCTGCGAATTCGATGACGATCCGACCCTTCTTACGTCCCTCGGTGATGGTCACGCGCGTATCGTACACGTCGGACAGCGCCGACACGACACTCTCCCCCAGCTGCGACAGCGGGCGCTGCTGGCGTGCGCGCGGACGCGGAGTTGCCTTCGCCTTGCCGAGGCGAACGATCTCTTCAGTGGTGCGCACGGAGAGACCCTCGGCGACGATGCGCTCGGCCAGTCGTTCCATTTCCTCGGGTGTCGACAGAGACAGCAGCGCACGGGCGTGGCCGGCGGTGATGACCTGAGCGGCAACCTTCTTCTGAACGGACGGCGGGAGTTTCAGGAGACGCAGGGTATTAGCAATCTGCGGGCGCGAGCGGGCGATTCGCTTGGCAAGCTCTTCCTGAGTCGCCCCGAAATCCGCCATGAGCTGCTGATATGCACTCGCTTCTTCCAGCGGGTTGAGCTGGGCCCGGTGGAGGTTTTCCAGGAGCGCGTCGCGGAGCAGATCCCCGTCTTCGGTCTCCCGGATGATTGCTGGAATCGTGGTTTCGCCAGCGAGCTCGGAGGCACGCAGGCGGCGCTCACCCATGATCAGTTCGTAGCGCGCTTCGGGCTTTTCGGCAAGGAACTCGGTGAGTTTCTCCGAGCGAGCCTTCGCGGGAATGCTACGAACGACGACGGGCTGGAGGACGCCGACCTCCTTAATCGAGGCCGACAGTTCCTTCAGATCGTCCTCATCAAAGACCTCTCGAGGCTGCTTCGTGTTGGGAACGATCTGATCGATCGCAATTTCGGCGAAGGATGCACCGGGAACCGGAAGAAGCTCGTGATCGACGGATGTTTCACGTGAAACATTCTGTTCGTCGCGCTTATCTGCTTCGTTCGCGGCAGAGCCTGTTGCGGGCACACGAGCGGCCTTCTGGCGGGAATCTGAGCCATTGATTCCGCCGCCAAGGGCGCTGCGAGAGCTAGCGCCGCGCCTGCCACCGGCCGCCTCAACGGACGGCATCGACGGACGCTTCTTCTTCGACGGGGCTGTGCCACGCTTGGGCTGCAGAAGTTCCTTCGCAGAACCTCCACGCTTGCCGGCGGAGCTGCCTTCGGGGAAAAACACGTCTAGGGGACGAGAGGGCGCGGAGGGTGCGTTTTGCGGCGTCTGCTCACTAGCCTGAGGAATGAGAGCGCCAAGACCACGGCCGAGGCCGGTGTGCTTGCGAGCGCCCTTACGGCCCTCAGACTTCGGTGCTGCATCCGCCATTGCAATACTCCTTCAATTGCGTCGGTTCATTGTTTCACGTGAAACAATGGCATGCGCTCAGCTAGTAAGCGTCGTTGATCACTTTGTTGCACCAATGCTCACGCACGGTGACTAATACGTGCCGATCTGCGGAAACATGCGGAAAACTCCGAATGTTTCACGTGAAACAATCACTCCTCCGAGGCCGCAACGCGCTGACACAGCTCGAGCGCAGCCTTCCGATACGCGATCGCACCAACATTGCGCGGATCGTACGTGACGACAGTCTGACCGTAACTCGGCGCCTCAGAAATACGCACGGAACGCGGAATAACGGTCTCAAAGGTGTGATCCGGGAAGTGCGAACGCACTTCGCTCACGACTTCCTCGGAGAGCTTCGTGCGCTTATCCGCCATGGTGAGCAGCATGCCCGAAACACGCAGGCCGGGGTTGAGATCCACACCAATCCGTTCGACGGTGTTCCACAGCTGGCTGAGGCCCTCCAGGGCGTAGTATTCGGCCTGAATCGGGATCATGACCTCGTCCGCGGCGACCATGACGTTAAGCGTCACGAGGCCGAGCGAAGGCGGGCAGTCGATCAGGACGATGTCGATATCGGCATGCTCGGAGACGTAGTCGCGCAGCGCCTCACGAAGGCGGTACTCACGACGCTCGACGTCGACGAGCTCGATCTCGGCACCCGACAGATCGATCGTGGCCGGGCACACGACAATACCGTCGATGTCGGGGCACGGCTGCACGACGTCTGCAACGCTGGCGCCACCGATAATGACGTCATAGGTTGACGGGGTGCCGGCGGGGTGAGGAACACCGAGCGCGCTCGACGCATTTCCCTGAGCATCAGCATCGACAACCAGGACAGACAAGCCTCCCACCGCGAGGCCGGCCGCGAGGTTAACGGCGGACGTCGTCTTGCCGACGCCCCCCTTCTGGTTCGCGACGGCGATGATGCGCGTACGCTCGGGGCGCGGGAACGTCGCGCGTTCGAGCATGGCCAGGTCGCGCATGTTGCGCTCGATCTGATTCGACAAAGGGGTGTTGTTGGTACTCACGAGACACCTTCCTAGATACTGACCCTAGTTTACGGGCACACGCACACACTTCCAGCCCGAAAGGGCCGGGATGCATCCAGGCGCACACATTCTCTGGTCACCGCCACGCAGTGCCGATAATTTCGTTCTGTAGGATCGATTCTCCCAGCGAAGACACACAACGCGACAAACCGTCAATCGAGAGAATCAATCTGACACAACACCACATCAATGTGGCCTAGATCACTAATTAAGAGGAGCGCCGCAGCAACCGCCACGACGCTCCTCTCCCCCACTGGGGACGCGTTACTTGATCCGCGTGCAGACCACCACGTACGTCGACTCGTCCTCCATGATGGAGGGCACCTCGTGGATCTCAGCGCGCAGGTGGTGACGACGCAGCTCAGCCTCGGCCTCGTCCACCTCGATGGGCGCGCGGCGGCCCTTAAGAGCCACGAGCGAGCCCCCTGGGGCGATCAGCTTCGACGTCATGCGCACGAGCTTGCTCATGTTGGCGACGGCGCGGGCGGTGACTACGTCCGCCTTGCCCTTGCCACGCAGCTCCTCGGCACGCGCCTGGTGGATCGTCACGTTGTCGAGGCCCAGGTCCTCCACGACGTCCATGAGCCACTCGACGCGGCGCGCCATGGGCTCGGCCAGGTGAACGTCGAGCTCGGGCCGGCAGGCGGCAATCACGATGCCGGGCAGGCCGGAGCCGGAGCCGACGTCGAGGACCTGACGGCCATCCTTGCGCGGCATGAAGTCGAGGACGGCGGCGGAGTTGACGATATGGCGCGACCAGATGCGCTCCATGTCGCGCGGGCCGAGGAGGCCGCGGATCTCGCCTTCCTCCTCGAGCATGCGCGCGAATTCGGCGACCTCGGCGAAGGCCGGCCCGAAGAAGTCTCGGACGACCTGAGTGGGCTCTTCTGGGACGAAGGGGTCGCCGACCTGGCGACCCCTTCCCGTCCCGTTCGGGTTTTCACTCACCGTCGGTGCCCTCGGGGAGGATGACCACGCGGCGGTGGGGCTCGGCGCCCTCTGACTCGGAGGTCAGGCCCTCGTCGGCGACCACGTCGTGGCACACCTTGCGCTCAAACGGGTTCATGGCGTCGAGCTTGACGGCCTCGCCGGTGGCGCGCACGCGGGCGATGGCCTCGCGGGTAATGTCCTGCAGCTCTTCCTTGCGCTCGGCGCGGAAGCCGGCGATGTCGAGCATGAGGCGCGAGCGCTCACCGGTCTCGGTCTGGACGGCCAGACGGGTCAGTTCCTGGAGGGCGTCCAGGACCTCGCCGTCGTCGCCCACGAGGCGGTCGAGGGCGTCGGGGTCGTCGGCGACGATCTCGACCGAGGCGCGGCCGTTTTCGACGTCGATCTCGATGTCGCCGTCGAGGTCGGCGATGTCAAGCAGCTCTTCCAGGTAGTCGGCGGCGATTTCGCCTTCTTCTTCGAGGCGGGTCAGCTTGTCTGCGTTGTCGTCACTCATGACGTGTCCTCCGTAGTGGGGAATGGGGTCTTGCTGGTGTCCAGGTTACCGGCTGGGGGCCTGGAACCGTGAATCTATGGTGCTCAGCGCTTGTTGCCGCGGCGGCGGGCCTTGCGGCGCTCGATGCGGCGACGCTCGATCTCTTCGGCGCTCAGCGAGCCGTGACCGGAGGTCGACTCGCCGGCCTCGGACGCATCTTTGGACGAGGCCTTGGCGGACTCGCGCTCGAGGGTGCGGCGGTCGCGGACCTGCTTCTGGAGCTCGGCGCGCTGGGCGGACGCTTCCTGCTTGGCGAGGCGCTTCTCGACGGCCAGGGTGAGGCCGTGCATCCACTGCTCGTCGGGCAGGGTGTTCCACTTCTGGGTGGCCAGGTTGCGGTAGACGGTGATGATTTCGCCGGCGGTCATGGAGGCCGGGAAGTCGGAGGCGACGTGCTGCTTCTTGGCCTTGGAGCGCAGCTCGGCGAGGGTGCGCTCGTTGAGCTCGTCGACGCGCGGGTCGGAGCCGGCGGAGCCCAGGGCAGCGCGCTCACGGTCGTAGTTCTGGAAGAAGGGCTTCGCCCATTCCTGGTAGCCGGCCTCGCGAGAGGCAAGGAGGTCGGCGTAGGCCGGGGAGCCGGGGGTCGGCATGACCTTAATGGTCCAGAAGGACTGGGCGAGGGCCCAGAACGAGGCGGTCACCGTGTAGATGACGACGCCCATCTGGAAGAACGCGCCGGAGAAGATGAACATCAGCGGCATCACGTACATCATGGAGCGCTGCGACTGAGCCATCGGGTTGTCGCCCATGTCGGGCATGTTGCGCGAGAAGGACAGGCGCATCGAGACGAACTGCAGGACGACCATCAGGACGATGGCGGCGATGAAGACAGTGACGATCGCGGGCTGGCCCCAGGACTCGCGCAGGGTGTGGGAGAGCGGAACGCCGAAGACGGTGGAGTTGACGATCTCGGTGGACACGGACTCGGTCAGCGGGCCGAGGTGGTCGGTGGAATCGCCGCGGTAGGTGTAGGTGCCGGCGGAGATGGAGGAGACCGCGATGATGGCGCGGTACATGCCGAACAGGACGGGCATCTGCACGAGCATGGGCAGGCAGGAGGCGAAGGGCGAGACCTTGTGCTTGCGCTGGAGGGCCTGGGTCTCTTCCATCATCTTCTGACGGCTGACCTGGTCCTTCTTGCCCTTGTACTTCTCCTGGATCTTGCGCATCTCAGGCTGGATGGCCTGCATGGCTCGCGAGGAGCGGATCTGCTTGAGGAACAGCGGGATGATGGCGATGCGCACCAGGATGGTGAGCAGCACGATGGACAGGACCCACGCCATGCCCGAGCCGGAGGACATTCCGAGCAGCACGAGGAGGTCGTGGATCCAGACCCACACGTAGGAGATCGCCCACGCGAAGGGGTGGAGGATTGCGTCGAACATAGTTTTCGCTTTCGCCGTGGCGCGGGAGCGCCGCTGTTTCGTTGTTCCTTAGAGTCCCGAGGCCGTGTCCGGCTCGGTCAGGTCGTGCTCCGGGTCGAGTCCCATGGGGTCGGGACGAACCCAGTTGTCATGCCCAGCCCAATCCTCGGGTGGGATCCAGGGGTCGGGCTTCCAGCGTCCACGCTCTGGTACGTGGTCCACTCCCCCGTGGCTCCAGGGGTTGCATCTCAGCAACCGCCAAGCCGCAAGGATGAGTCCCTTGATGGGTCCGTGGACGCGAATGGCCTGGAGAGCGTAGGTGGAGCAGCTGGGTGCGTATCGACACCGGGGGCCGAGGGCCGGGGAGATGTAGCGCTGGTAGGCGACGATGGGTGCGGACACGAGAGCGCGAAGCGCCCGGCCCGCCATGTTCATCGTGCGTCCCACTTACGCCACGCTCGCGCCATCACGCGGTCGAGGTGTTCGCCGAGTTCCTTGGAGGGGACGCCGAGGGCCTTGTGTGAGGCCCTGACGACGACCCGGGATCCTTCGGGGAGGTCGGCGATCCGTTCGCGCATGAGGTGGCGCAGCTGCCGCTTGACGCGATTGCGTCCGTTGGCGCGCTTAATTTCCCGCTTGGGTACGACGAAACCGACGAGGCGACTGTTGCGTTCCTCGTCGGCTCGGACGTGGACGACGACCAGCGGATCTCCTGCACGCGTTCCTTGTCGGATCGCGGCGGTGAAGTCCGCTGGGTCAACCATGCGGTGCGCGCGCGGCAGCACCGGGGTGTCTCAGGCGGACAGCTTGGCGCGGCCCTTGCGGCGGCGGGCAGCCAGAATGGCGCGGCCGGCGCGGGTCGACATGCGCAGACGGAAGCCGTGCGTCTTGGAACGACGACGGTTATTGGGCTGGAAGGTCCGCTTGGTGGTCACGGCAATTCTCCTCGGCGGGGAGTGGTTTCCCACTCGGTATCGGTTGGGCTATCGACACGTAAGCACGCGCGATAGCGGGGACGCACGCCCGAAATGGGCGCAAACAAAGACCAAGACTAAGCGGATTGGGGCCTCACGTCAACGCGGCAAGGTTACCCACCGCGTCACACACAGTATCCACAGCTGTGCAAATCACTGTGGATCTTATCCGTCCACAGAGGGTGGATGACGGGAGTTATCCACAGGCTGTGTGTATTTTTGCTTTCCGCATGCTACTGCGGACCCAAAGTTGTAACTACAGAGCTGTGATTCTGTGATAGTTCTCCACAGGTTCATCCCCAGTCTGTGCATAACATGTGTGCGGACTACACTGCGACAATGTACGAGCGTCACGCACATCACCGAGAAGTCGTGACCGAACTCACCAGTATTTGTGACCGGAGGTTGCCGTGGAGTCGGATTCCCTCACACGCGCGTGGGCTGCGGCCCTGGACGCAGTCCCCACCGACGAGCTGGGGCCCGTCGCCACGTCGATGCTGCGCTCGGCCCGGCCCCTCGGCGACATCGAAGGCACGATCCTCCTCGCCGTCCCCAACGATTTCACCAAGCAGTGGATTGAAGACAAGGCGCAGTCGAAGCTGACGACCGCCCTGTCCGTGCACCTGGGCCGCACCGTCCGCATCGCCATCACGGTCGACCCCACGCTTGAGGTCGTCACGGAGGAAGAGGAAGAGGAGGAGCCGACCACCGCCGCACCCGCCACGCCTGCGGCCGCCCCGGCCTCGTCGTTCGATGAGGACGAGGAGCACCACTCCCCCGCCCTCGTTACCGCTCCCACCGACTCCGGCCCGACCCACCTCAACCCGAAGTTCACCTTCGACACCTTCGTTATCGGCCCGTCGAACCGTTTCGCGCACGCCGCCGCGCTGGCCGCCTCGGAAACCCCGGGCACCGCCTTCAACCCCCTTTTTATCTACGGCGATTCCGGTCTGGGCAAGACGCACCTGCTCCAAGCCATCGGCCACAACGCTCTGTCGATGATGCCCCACCTGAAGGTCCGCTACGTCAACTCCGAAGAGTTCACGAACGAGTTCATTAACGCGATTCGTCTGAACAAGACGGACAACTCCCAGGTCGAGGCCTTCCACCGCCGCTACCGTGAACTCGACATCCTTCTCATCGACGACATCCAGTTCATCGGCGACAAGGAACAGACGGTCGAAGGCTTCTTCCATACCTTTAATGCGCTGCACAGCGCCAACAAGCAGATCGTCCTGACCTCCGACCTGCCCCCCGCCCAGCTCAAGGGCTTCGAGGACCGCATGCGGTCGCGCTTCTCCTCGGGCCTGCTCGTCGACGTTCAGCCGCCGGACCTTGAGACCCGCATCGCGATCTTGCATAAGAAGGCGGATGCCGAGGGCCTCGAGGTCACCCCTGAGGTCTTCGAATACGTGGCCTCGCGCATCTCCTCGAATATCCGTGAGCTGGAGGGCGCTCTCGTTCGCATCGGCGCGTGGGCGTCGCTGTACCAGGAGCGCATCGACCTCAACCTCGCGCAGATGATGCTCAAGGACTTCGTGTCCAACCCGGACGACAACGAGGTCACCGTCAGCCTCATCATGAGCCAGTGCGCCGTCTACTTCGGCGTCACGATCGAGCAGATGGGTTCCTCGGAGCGCAGCCACAACGTCGTCGAGGCCCGCCAGATCGCCATGTACCTGTGCCGTGAGCTCACCGACCTGTCGCTGCCCAAGATCGGGCAGGCCTTCGGACGCGACCACACGACGGTCATGCACGCGAACAAGAAGATCTCGAAGCTCATGAAGGAGAAGCGCGAGACCTTCAACCACGTGTCGGAGCTTACAAACCGCATCAAGCAGAAGGCCAGGGAGTCGTGAAATTGGCGTGGGCGCTGACGAAAGTCGGCGCCCGCGCGAGATTCACAGGAGTTGTGCACAGCTGGTGGACGAATCCGCATCAGCTGTGGAGAACAGGGCCTTGCCTGTGGATCTCAAAAAGTTGTCATTTGCTTCGTGCACAGGCGGTCGTGACGAATCCACAGCCTCGTCCCGGAATGACAGCACAGAGATTTGACTGAAATTCCAACGCATAAGGGAGTTATCCACAGAACTCACAGCCCTTATGATGGAAGGGAAGTCAAATGACAAAAATTTTTTCACAGGCCTCCGTACAACAACGTCGCCGTCGACGCTACGCGATGGCACGCGCGAGGCACATTTCCTGCCCCACGTGGGCACACTTGTGGGTAAAGTAGTGTCCGATCCGTTTTGTGTTTTGGAGGCAGCTATGAAGTTCACCGTCGCCCGCGATGTTCTGGCCGAAGCCGTGTCGTGGACCGCCCGCGCGCTCCCCGTGCGTCCGGCCTCGCCGATCCTGGCCGGCGTGCGCATCAAGGCTGAAGGCGACGAGCTGACCCTGTCCTCCTTCGACTACGAGGTGTCTGCGAACTCGCACATCCCCGCGACTGTCGACGAGGCCGGCGAGGTCCTGGTGTCCGGCCGTCTGCTGGCCGACATCTCCAAGTCGCTGCCCTCCAAGCCCGTCTCCGTCGAGCTTGATGGCCAGAAGGTGAACCTGGTCTGCGGCTCCTCGCACTTCACGCTCGCTGTCATGCCCCTCGACGAGTACCCGCTGCTGCCCGCGCAGCCCACGGGAGTCGGCGCGATCGATTCATCGACGCTGTCGCAGGCCGTGTCCCAGGTGTCGATTGCCGCGTCGCGTGACGACACGCTGCCCCTGCTCACGGGCGTGCGCATCGAGATCAACGGCCCGGCGATCACGCTGCTGGCCACCGACCGCTACCGTCTCGCCATGCGCGAGCTCGACTGGGAACCCACCGATACCTCCATCGAAGAGGTCGCCCTGGTCAAGGCCCGCATCCTCCAGGACGTCGCCAAGTCGATGACCTCGGGCGCCAAGGTCGAGGTCGGCCTGTCCGGCGAGTCCCAGCCCGGCGCCTCGTCCCTCATCGGCTTCACCGCCCAGGGACGCCGCACCACGTCGACGCTCATGGACGGCGACTACCCCGCCGTGCGTCGCCTTTTCCCTGACACCACGCCGATCCAGGCCGTCGTCGATCGCCACGCACTGCTCGAGGCCGTCAAGCGTATGTCGCTGGTCGCCGAGCGCAAGACTTCCGTGCGCCTGGCTTTCACCGAGGGCCAGCTGGTCCTCGAGGCCGGCCAGGGCGACAACGCCCAGGCCTCCGAGGCCATCGAGGCGACCCTGAACGGCGACGACATCTCGACCGCGTTCAACCCGCAGTTCCTCATCGACGGCCTGCAGGTCCTGGACACCGACTACGTGCGCTTCGGCTTCACTCACCCCACGAAGCCGGCCGTCATCACGGGCCAGAAGAAGGCCGACGAGGGCGAGGTCACGCAGTTCCGCTACCTGCTGATGCCCATCCGCTTCGGCATCTGACGTGCGCGTCTCCCACCTGGCCCTCGACGACTTCCGCTCCTGGAAGCACGGGGTCGTCGAGCTGCCTGATGGCCCCACGGTCCTCGTCGGCGCGAACGGCCAGGGAAAGACGAACCTCGTCGAGGCGCTCGCCTACCTGTCCACCTTTTCGTCGCACAGGGTCGGCGCTGAGGGCGCCCTCGTGCGCATCCCCATTGACGAGGACGAGGCCGCCCCGGGCGGTGCCGTCATCCGCGCGCGGGTCGTGGCCTCGGGCCGCGAGCAGGTCATCGAGCTGGAGATCGTGCGCGGCAAGGCCAATCGCGCACGCATTAACCGCGCGCAGGTCAAGCCACGCGAGATTCTGGGTATCGTGCGCACGGTCGTGTTCGCTCCCGAGGACCTGTCCCTCGTGCGCGGCGACCCGTCGGTGCGCCGCTCCTTCCTGGACGACCTAGCCACGCAGCTGTCCCCCATCCACGCCTCCGTGCGCTCCGACTTCGACCGGGTTGCGCGTCAGCGTGCGGCGCTCATGAAGACCGCCCAGGCCTCGCTCCGCCGCGGCCACTCCCCCGACCTGTCGACCCTCGAGATCTGGGACCAGCAGTTCGCCGCCCTGTCCGCGCGCATCACGGCCACTCGCGCATCTATCGCATCGCGCCTGGAAGAGCCGGCCGCGCGCTTCTACGACGACGTCGCCGACTCCCCGCGCCATCTGCGCCTCGCCTTCGACGCCTCGGTCGACCGTGTCATCGGCACCGACCCCGACAACCCGGCCAGCGCCGACCTCACCGACGTGGAGGCCCAGACCGAGCGCATGCTGGCCGCCCTCGCGTCGGTACGAGAGAAGGAAACCGAGCGCGGCGTCAACCTCGTCGGCGCACACCGCGACGACCTGACCCTCAGCCTCGGCGCGATGCCCGTCAAGGGCTACGCCTCGCACGGCGAATCATGGTCGGTCGCCCTCGCGCTGCGCCTCGGCGCCTTCGAACTGCTCAGCGACGACGGCGACACACCGATCCTCATCCTCGACGATGTGTTTGCGGAGCTCGACTCCTCGCGCCGCGAGGGCCTGGCCGCCCTGGCCTCGAAGGCCGAGCAGATCATCGTCACCTGCGCGGTCGCCGGCGACCTGCCCGCCTCGCTCGACCACCACGCCCTGCACGTGCGCCTCGACCCCGAGCGCGGCACCGTCATCGACGAGGCCGACGATGAGTGAGCGTGAGGACATGGCCGCCGACGAGCTGAGCGGCCCCGTGGCCCCCGGCGAAGAAGCCGACGCCGACGAGTTCGTTGTCCGCGCCCTCGAACGCGCCCAGAGCGTCGCCCGCACGCACGGCTACACGAGGTCCACCCTGCCCTCGTGGGGCCTCGACGAAACACGTCCCCGACGCAGCCTCGACGGGTCCAGCGAATACGCCGCCATCGAAACCGACGGATTCGGCCGCCTCGCCGACGAGGAGAACGTCGCCGCGCGCGCCACAGCCCGAGCCGCCGCGTACCGCCACGCCAACGGGATCGAAGCCCCGGCCTCGTCGACAGAAGAAGATCCCGAGGGCGACCTCGCGGCCCTGCGCCAGGCCCTGGAGGGAACCGGCGCCTCGTGGAGCCGCGCCCCCGGCATGGCAGCCATGCGCCCGCGCTACCGCAGGGCGAACTCCCTGGGTGCCATCCTGGCCCGCACGATCAAAACCCGAGAATGGGACACCCCCACCAAGATGGGGTCGATCATGGCGAAATGGCGTGACATCGTCGGCCCCCAGGTCGCCGAACATGCCCGCATCGAGACCTTCGAAGGCCACCGCTTGGTCGTGCGCACCGACTCCACCGCCTGGGCCAAACAGCTCCAGCTGCTCCTACCCACCATCGAGCGGCGCATCGCCGAAGAGGTCGGATCCGGCGTCGTTGATCAGGTCATTATCCGAGGCCCCGTCGCCCCTTCGTGGCGCAAAGGCCCCTACGTCGTCCGTGGCCGAGGCCCGCGCGCCGACTACGGGTGACAGCGCCGCGCACGTCGGCGTCCATATGATGTTTCTGACCGCGCGGTCTCTGATACGCTGTTCCGTTAGCCCGCGCGTGAGGGCTTGTTAAGGAGACATCATGAGCAATCCATTCGCCAGGAACGAAGGAAGCGCCCAGGGATTTGGCCAGCAGGGCGGATACCCCGGCGCTGCCCAGGGCGGATACCAGCAGGGATACGGCCAGCAGGTCGGGTACGCTCCCGGCCAGTACCAGGGCGGATATTCCGGCGCTGCCCAGGGCGTGCCCCAGCAGGCCTACGGCCAGTGGAACCCGCAGGGTGGCTACGGCGGGCAGGGTGGATTCCCTCAGGGCGCGCCCCAGCAGGGTGGCAAGTCCAAGACGCCGCTCATCATCGGCATCATTGCGAGCGTCGTCGTCATCGCGATCATTGTCGGTGTCGTCATCTGGGCGATGTCGGGATCTGATTCCGACGACTCCTCCAACAACTCCACCCCCGCACCCGGAACCTCTGCCCCGGCAAACCCGGGCAGTGGCAGCGCAAACCCGGCAAACCCCGCGCCTGGCAACCCTCAGGCACCGAACAACACCAACCCGTCCGCCGCACCCACGCAGGGAAACGGAACGGGAGCCAACGGCATGCTCAGCATGACCCCGTACGGCGCCACCAATCTCTACGAGATCACCGACATCTCCTACGGCCCCAAGGCCGACAACAACGAGCAGACACTGAAGGTGACCTTCAAGGTCACTAACAAGGGCAATGCCCCGGAATTCGGCGGCATGTACCCGCGTGCGTACCAGAACAACGAACAGCTTGGACCGCCCAACTTCTTCATGACCCAGAAGCCCGATGACTTCGAGTACGTGCCCGGTGTCGAGGACGTTCCGGCCGGACAGTCTGTTCAGTACGTCGTCTACTGGGTGATCCCAAACAAGAGGGACCCCATCGAGTTCCGCGACCCGGCCTGGACCATCCTCCAGGCCCAGGGCCAGGATTACCAAAAGTGGACCTGGCAGCCGAAGTAATCCACTGATCAGGCGTCGCGCACGCGCACGCTCAGAGCTCTGAAACGGCATCTTTTCGAGCATCCTAACGCGCGAATCGTCGCTGTTTACAAGTGAGCGACGGGGCCGCCCTCCCAGCCGGGAGGGCGGCCCCGTGCGTCCCAGCAGCAACCACAATCGGCATGTGACTGGTCACAGTCGATTTTTCGTTGGAATCACGCAGTTTGTAAAGTAACCCTCCGAGCCTGTCAATCCCGGGAACAAGCGCCACTTTTGGTAGAATCTACAAGGTTAAACATCTATTTTCGCGCACTGCGAGGGGAGCCACGTGGCTGACAACGAGAAGACCGCCGAAGGCGAGCAGTCCTACGGCGCATCGGACATCACCGTCCTCGAGGGCCTGGAAGCCGTCCGCAAGCGCCCGGGCATGTACATCGGATCCACCGGCGAACGCGGCCTGCACCACCTGGTGTACGAGGTCGTCGACAACTCCGTCGACGAGGCCCTGGCCGGCTACGCCGACCACATCGAGGTCACGATCCAGGAAGACGGCGGCATCAAGGTCGTCGACAACGGTCGAGGCATCCCCGTCGACGAGCACCCCACCGAGCACAAGCCCACCGTCGAGGTCGTCATGACGATCCTCCACGCCGGCGGCAAGTTCGGCGGCGGCGGCTACGCCGTCTCGGGCGGCCTGCACGGCGTCGGCATCTCCGTCGTCAACGCCCTGTCCACCCGCGTGAACACCGAGATCCGCCGCCAGGGCTACGTGTGGCGCATGTCGTTCGCCAACGGCGGCACCCCCATCACGCCCCTTGAGCGCGGCGAAGAAACCGACGAGACCGGCACCACCCAGGTCTTCTACCCGGACCCGGAGATCTTCGAAACCGTCGAATTCGACTTCGAGACCCTGCGCCAGCGCTTCCAGCAGATGGCCTTCCTCAACAAGGGCCTGCGTATCACCCTGACCGACGAGCGCGAGTTCGCCACCGACGAAGGCGACGAGATCGCCGGCGGCGAGGAGGCCTCGGACAAGAAGACCAAGGGTCACCGCACCGTCACCTACTGCTACGAGCACGGCCTGCGTGACTACGTCGAATACCTCGACTCCGCCAAGAAGTCCGACACGATCAACAACGAGATCATCGACTTCGAAGCCGAAAACGACGAAGGCACCATGAGCGTGGAAATTGCCATGCAGTGGACCACCGCCTACTCCTCGTCCGTCCACACCTTCGCCAACACCATCAACACGACCGAAGGCGGCATGCACGAGGAGGGCTTCCGCACCGCGCTGACCTCCCTCGTCAACCGCTACGGCCGCGACAAGGGCATCATCCGCGACAAGGATGACAACCTCACCGGTGACGACGTTCGCGAAGGCCTGACCGCCGTCATCTCGATCAAGCTCACCGAGCCCCAGTTCGAAGGCCAGACGAAGACCAAGCTGGGCAACACCGAGGCCCGCACCTTCGTCGCCCAGCAGGTCTACTCCAAGCTCACCGACTGGTTCGACGCCCACCCCGCCGACGCCAAGGCCATCATCAACAAGGGCCAGGCCGCCCAGGCCGCCCGCGTCGCCGCCCGCAAGGCCCGTGAGGCCACGCGCCGCAAGGGCGTCCTCGAATCCGCCTCCATGCCCGGCAAGCTGCGCGACTGCTCCTCGCGCACGCCGTCCGAGTGCGAAATCTTCATCGTCGAGGGCGACTCCGCAGGCGGCTCCGCCGTCGGCGGCCGCGACCCCGAGCGTCAGGCCATCCTGCCGATCCGCGGCAAGATCCTCAACGTCGAAAAGGCGCGCCTGGACCGAGCCCTGTCCTCGGACACCATCCGCTCCCTCATCACCGCCTTCGGCACCGGCATCGGCGAAGACTTCGATATCTCGAAGCTGCGCTACGGCAAGATCGTCATCATGGCGGACGCCGACGTCGACGGCCAGCACATCGCCACGCTGCTGCTGACCCTCCTCTTCCGCTACATGCGACCCCTCATCGAGGGCGGCCACACCTTCATCGCCATGCCCCCGCTGTACCGCATCAAGTGGACCAACGCGGAGCACGAATTCGCATACTCCGACAAGGAGCGCGACGAACTGCTCGCTGCCGGCGCCGCCGCGAACCGCCGCCTGCCCAAGGAAGGCGGCATCCAGCGATACAAGGGTCTGGGCGAAATGAACGACCACGAACTGTGGGAGACCACCATGGATCCGGCCAGCCGAATCCTCAAGCAGGTCACCCTCGACGAGGCCGCAGACGCCGACGAGACCTTCACGATCCTCATGGGCGACGACGTCGACCGACGCCGCACGTTCATCCAGCGCAACGCCTCCGACGTGCGCTTCCTCGACATCTGACATCACCCGCGACCAGCCCAGCCCCGGCCTCGTACCGGGCGGGCCCGATCGAGCAGAAACAACGTAAGGAACACTTGTGAGCGACGAGCAGACTACCGACGCGCGGCACATCTCGGACACCGAGCGCATCCGCCAGGTCGACCTGCAAAAGGAGATGCAGCGCTCCTACCTCGACTACGCCATGAGCGTCATCGTCGGACGCGCCCTGCCCGACGTGCGCGACGGCCTCAAGCCCGTCCACCGTCGCGTCCTGTACGCCATGTACGACGGCGGATACCGCCCCACCTCCTCGTTCTCCAAGTCCTCCCGCGTCGTCGGCGAGGTCATGGGTAACTACCACCCCCACGGCGACGCCGCCATCTACGACGCCCTCGCGCGCCTCGTACAGCCCTGGTCGCTGCGCTACCCCCTCGTCGCAGGCCAGGGTAACTTCGGTACCCCCGGCAACCTGGGCCCCGCCGCACCCCGTTACACCGAGTGCAAGATGGCGCCCCTGGCCATGGAAATGGTCCGCGACATCGACGAAGAATGCGTCGATTTCCAGGACAACTACGACGGCCGCAACCAGGAACCCACCATCCTGCCCGCGCGCTTCCCGAACCTGCTGGCCAACGGCTCCGAAGGCATCGCCGTCGGCATGGCCACCCGCATCCCGCCGCACAACCTGCGCGAGCTCGCGCGCGGCGTCGAATGGGCCCTCGAGCACCCCGACGCCTCCCGCGAAGAACTCCTCGAAGCACTCATCAAGCTGATCCCCGGACCGGACTTCCCCACCGGCGCCACCATCCTGGGACACAAGGGCATCGAAGACGCCTACCGCACCGGCCGCGGCTCCATCACGCAGCGCGCCGTCGTCAACGTCGAGGAAATCCAGGGTCGCCAGTGCCTCGTCGTCACCGAGCTGCCCTACCAGGTCAACCCCGACAACCTGGCCGACAAGATCGCCCAGCTCGTGCGCGACGGTGCGATCAGCGGCATCGCCGACATCCGCGACGAGACCTCCGGCCGCACCGGCCAGCGCCTCGTCATCGTCCTCAAGCGCGACGCCGTCGCCAAGGTCGTCCTCAACAACCTCTACAAGCGCACCAGCCTGCAGGAGAACTTCTCCGCCAACATGCTCGCGCTCGTCGACGGCGTGCCCCGCACCCTGTCGATCGACGGCTTCATCCGCCACTGGATCAACCACCAGATCGACGTCATCGTGCGCCGCACGAAGTTCCGCCTGCGCAAGGCCCTCGAGCGCCTCCACATCCTCGAAGGCTACCTGAAGGCCCTCGACGCCCTCGACGAGGTCATCGCCCTCATCCGCCGCTCTCCCACGGTCGACGAGGCCCGCAACGGCCTCATCGAGCTGCTCGACGTGGACGCCATCCAGGCCGACGCCATCCTGGCCCTCCAGCTGCGCCGCCTGGCCGCCCTCGAGCGCCAGAAGATCATGGACGAGCACGGCGAACTCAAGGCTCGTGTCGACGACCTCAACGACATCCTCGCCACGCCCGAGCGTCAGCGCGCCATCATCTCCAGCGAACTCAGCGAGATCGTCGACAAGTTCGGCGACGAGCGTCGCACCCGCATCCTCCCCTTCGACGGGGAAATGTCGATGGAAGACCTCATCCCCGAAGAGGACGTCGTCGTCACCATCACCCGCGACGGCTTCGCCAAGCGCACCCGCACGGACAACTACCGCTCGCAGAAGCGCGGCGGCAAGGGCGTGCGCGGCACCCAGCTGCGCGGCGACGACGTGGTCGAACACTTCTTCGTCACGACCACGCACAACTGGCTGCTCTTCTTCACCAACCTCGGCCGCGTCTACCGCGCCAAGGCCTACGAGATCCCCGAGGGCGGTCGCGACGCCAAGGGCCAGCACGTCGCCAACCTGCTGGCCTTCCAGCCCGACGAGCACATCGCACAGGTTCTCGCGATCCGCACATACGAGGACGCGGACTTCCTGGTCCTGGCCACCAAGCGCGGCCTCGTCAAGAAGACCCCGCTGAGCCTGTACAACTCGCCCCGCTCCGGCGGCATCATCGCCATCAACCTGCGCGAGGACGAGGACGGCAAGCCCGACGAGCTCGTCTCCGCACAGACCATCATGGCCGACGAGGACCTCATCCTCGTCTCCCGCGACGGCCAGGCCGTGCGCTTCACCGCCACCGACGACCAGCTGCGCTCCATGGGTCGCTCCACGTCTGGCGTGCGCGGCATGAAGTTCCGCGGCGACGACGAGCTGCTCAGCATGGAGGTCCCGCGCGAGGACACCGACCTGCTGATTGTCACCGAGTCCGGCTACGCCAAGCGCACCCCCGTCGAGGAATACCCGACGAAGTCGCGCGGCACCCTCGGCGTGCGCGTCGGCAAGCTCGTCGACGAACGCGGTGGCCTCGTCGGCGCCCTCGTCGTGCGACCCGATGAAGACGTCATGGTCATCACCGAGTCCGGCAAGCTCGTCCAGGTCAACGCCTCCGACGTGCGACCCACCGCCCGCAACACCATGGGCGTCATCTTCGCCCGCCCGGACGACGGCGACCGCATCATCGCGATCACCCGCAACTCCGACTCGGGCGACGAGGACGAGACCGATGAGTCCGAGAACACCGAGGCCACCGAGGCCGTCGAGGGGACCGACACCCCCGCGGACGAGGCCTCAGCCCCCGCAGGTGGCGACGACACCGCAGACGCTGACAAGTGACGCGTGATCACGGGACGAGGCCCCCGCCTCGTCCCGTGATCAATCTGCCAAACCGGCGCGGAACCAGCGCCGGTGCCAGGCGATGCGGTAGCCTGGCAGATAGGAAGTGCGACCTGGAAGGAAACCCATGAGCGACCACGTCTCGAGCACCCGCAGCGACGCTCCCCGCCGAGTTGACCTGGCCATCGCGCGCATCGACGCGTGGACCGTCATGAAGGTGGCGTTCCTGCTGTCCGTCGCCCTGGGTATCGCAATGGTCGTCGCTACGATCGTCCTGTGGCTCATGGTCGACGCCATGCACGTCTTCAGCCAGCTCGAGGAATTCCTCAAGACCATGGGCGCCGGCCGCTACGCGGACCTCCTGGACTACGCTCGCCTGCCGCGCGTCATCTCCTACGCGACCATCGTCGCGGTCATCAACGTCGTTCTGCTCACCGCCCTGTCGACGCTGGGAGCCATGCTCTACAACGTCGTCGCCTCGCTGGTGGGCGGCATCAAGGTGTCCCTCATGGATGAGTGAGGGCACTCGCGCAAGGGGTCGGCTGATGCCGGCCCCTTTTGCTATGCCGTGCAGGGGCTCTTGCGTTGCTTGGTTGCTTGTTGCTCCCCTGGTGTTCCGGGCGCCGCGTTGGGACGGGGGTTCGATTCCCCCCATCTCCACAACATGGTGCTGCTGGTGTTCCGGGTGCCGGAGGCCCCGGCTGTGGGGCCCGGCCGCTGTGTGTGCCGGTGGGCGGCGGCCCGCCCGCGAGATCGCCACACGCGAGCCTGCGGCTCGGAGTGGTCGATCTCGAGGCCCGCCC
>JAHACW010000026.1 GCA_018375675.1 Actinomyces sp.
GTCCCTGCGCACCACGATGGAGAACATCATCGCGGTCGTGCAGCCGGACAAGCTGCGCGAGCAGATCGCCGAGCTGAATGAGAAGGCGGCCGCGCCCGACCTGTGGGACGACCCGAGCGCCGCTCAGGCCGTTACGAGCGCGCTCAGCCACCGCCAGAGCGAGCTCGACCGCGTCACGCAGATGAGTGAGCGCATCGACGACCTGGAGGCCATGGTGGACATGGCCGCCGAGGACCCGGACGAGAGCGCCGACATCCTCGCCGAGGCCGAGGCCGACCTGGAGAAGCTCCGCAAGGACCTGGGCGACCTGGAGATCCGCACCCTCCTGGACGGCGAGTACGACGAGCGCAACGCCGTCATCACGATCCGAAGTGGCGCGGGCGGCGTGGACGCCGCCGACTTCGCCGAGATCCTCCTGCGCATGTACCTGCGCTGGGCGGAGCGTCACGGCTACCCGACGAAGGTCATGGACACCTCCTACGCGGAAGAAGCCGGCCTGAAGTCGGCGACCTTCGAGGTGCAGGCACCCTACGCCTACGGCACGCTGAGCGTCGAGGCCGGCACCCACCGCCTCGTGCGCATCAGCCCCTTCGACAATCAGGGCCGCCGCCAGACGTCCTTCGCGGCCGTCGAGGTCATCCCGCTCATCGAGACCACGGACCACATCGAGATTCCCGAGTCCGAGCTGAAGGTGGACGTCTTCCGCTCCTCGGGCCCCGGCGGTCAGTCCGTGAACACGACCGACTCGGCCGTGCGCATGACTCACATCCCCACGGGCATCGTCGTGTCCATGCAGGATGAGAAGTCCCAGATCCAGAACCGAGCGGCCGCCCTGCGAGTCCTGCAGTCCCGCCTCCTGGTGCTGCGTCATGAGGAAGAGCAGGCGAAGAAGAAGGAGCTCGCCGGCGACGTCAAGGCGTCGTGGGGCGATCAGATGCGCTCCTACGTGCTCCAGCCGTATCAGATGGTCAAGGACCTGCGCACCGAGTTCGAGTCCGGCAACCCCCAGTCCGTCTTCGATGGCGACATCGACGGCTTCATCAACGCCGGCATCCGCTGGCGCAAGAACGAGCAGAAGGCCGCTCAGGACTGAGCGACGCCCATACGCACTACCCGGCCCCGGCCTCGTCGATTCATGAACGAGGCCGGGGCCGCGTCCGTGTCCAAGCGTCCCCAGGTGGAGGGCTGAGCGCCACACCGCCTGTTTTCCGCGTGTCGTAGCCGGGTCGTGACCCGATCGTTACCTAATCTGACAGGGACTATTGACCCCGATCGGACGGTCCCATGATTCGTTTTGAAGATGTCACCATGGTGTACACGCCAGGTGCCCAGCCCGCGCTGGACCACGTCTCGCTGGAGGTGGAACGCGAAGAATTCGTGTTCCTCGTCGGCAAGTCGGGTTCCGGCAAGTCCACGTTCCTGCAGCTCGTCATGCGCGAAATGAAGGCGACCAGCGGCAAGGTGTGGGTGCTCGGCAAGGACGTGTCCAAGCTGTCCACGTGGGCGGTTCCGAAGCTGCGTCGCCAGATCGGCACGGTCTTCCAGGACTTCCGACTGCTGCCCTCCAAGACCGTGTACGAGAACGTCGCCCTGGCCATGCAGGTCATCGGCAAGCCTCGCCACGCGATCGAGACGGCTGTCCCGGACGCCCTCGAGCTGGTGGGCCTGTCCGGCAAGGAGTCGCGCCTGCCGCACGAGCTGTCCGGCGGTGAGGAACAGCGTGTCGCGATCGCGCGCGCCATGGTGAACCGTCCCGAGCTGCTGCTCGCGGACGAGCCCACCGGCAACCTTGACCCGGAGACGTCGCTGGGCATCATGCGTCTCCTCGACCGAATCAACCGCACGGGCACAACCGTCGTCATGGCTACCCACGACGCGGACATCGTGAACCAGATGCGTAAGCGCGTCATCGAGCTCGCCAGCGGCGACGTCGTGCGCGACCAGAACCGCGGCGTCTACGGGGCCGGGAGGTAAGACCAGTGAAGCTTCGTTTTATTCTGTCCGAGGTCGGCAAGGGCCTGTCGCGTAACCGCGCGATGAGCGTCGCCGTCATCCTCGTGACCTTTGTGTCCCTCCTTTTCGTGGGCATCGCGGGCCTGACCCAGATGCAGGTGTCCAAGATGAAGTCGGAGTGGTACGACAAGATCGAGGTCACGATCTACATGTGCGCCATCAACGACGCGGCCGCGAACTGTAACGCGACCGAGGCGAGCGACGCGCAGATCGACGCGGTGCGCCAGAAGCTGGCCTCCGCCGAGATGACCCCGTACGTGGCTCACGTGTACGAGGAGACAAAGGAAGAGGCGTACGAGAACTTCCAGCGTCTCAACGGCAACAACGCTCTGACCCAGTGGACCACGCCGGACATGCTCCAGTTTGCGTTCCGCATCAAGTTGGTCAACCCCGAGCAGTACTCGGTGGTCAAGGAGGAGTTCTCCGGGACCGCGGGCGTGTCCGAGGTGCGCGACCAGCGTGAGGTCGTCGAGCCCCTGTTCCGCGTACTGGGCGCCGCCCGCACGGCGGCCCTGGGCCTCGGTGCGATCATGGTCGTCGCCGCGATCCTGCTGATCTCGACGACGATCCGCCTGAGCGCCATGAGCCGTGAGCAGGAAACCCAGATCATGCGTTACGTGGGTGCCTCGAACCTGTTCATTCAGGCCCCGTTCATGATCGAGGGTGCGCTCGCCGCGCTGGTGGGTGCGGCCTTCGCGATCGGCACCCTGTTCGCGGGCGTGCACTTTATCGTCCAGGGGTGGATGGCCCCCGCATTTAAGTGGACGAACTTTATCGGCATGGGCGAGGTGGCGATCATGACGCCGATCCTCGTCCTGGCGGCGGTGGCGCTGGCGGTTATTGCCTCGGCGTTCTCGCTCGCGAAGTACACGAAGGCGTGAGTCTCATGTCCCTCTCCTCGCATCGTCCCGGTCGTCGCGCGTTGCGCGCCGGCGCGCTGGCCCTCGCGATCGCCTCGTTTGCGGCGATGAGCCAGGCCCTGCCCGCGCGGGCGGACGATGAGCGCGACGCCGCCGCGAACGCGGCCGCCGAGGCCGAGGCGACGGTCAACGCCCTGCAGTCGCAGCTGGAGGGTATCGACGCGTCGCTCGCCCAGGTGTTCATCGACCTGCAGGCGCTCAACGGGCAGATCCCGGTGGCCCAGGCCGCCTACGAGGCCGCGACTGCAACCTACGACCAGAAGTCTCGCGAGCACGCGACGATCATGGGCGAACTGAGCGCCGCTCAGGGCGAGCAGAGCCGCATCGGTCAGTCGCTAAACCAGGCGACCACGCAGGCCGACGACGCGCAGCGCGCGATCGCTGACCTCGTACGCCGCAAGTACCGCGAAGGCAACGTTGACCCGGTCGCCGTCGCCCTGACTGCGGGCGGCACGGAGTCGATCACCGATCGTGCGGCGGCCGCCGACATGGCGCTGCGCACGGAGAGCCAGACGATGACGGCCGCGCTGGACGTGTCCTCGTCTCAGCGCACCCAGGCTACGCGCCAGGATGCCATCACGGAGCGTATCGCCGACCTTGAGGTCAAGGCCGCGCAGGCCGAGGCGGAGGCCGAGGCTGCGAAGAACGAGGCCGACTCCAAGCTCACCGAGCTCAACACCCTCAAGGAGCAGGCTCAGGCCAAGCAGGCCGAGTGGGACGCCCAGAAGGGCAAGGTTGAGGCCTCGCTCAGCCAGGCGGAAGCCGACTACCAGGCGCGCAGCGCTGAGCTGTCGGCTATTGATGCAGCCAACCGTGCGTCGGGTGCCTCCTACGTGTCGGCCTCGGGCTTCCGTAACCCCCTCGACATTCCGATCGTGGTCACATCCCCGTTCGGTATGCGCTACCACCCGGTGCTCGGCGTCATGAAGGGCCACTCGGGCACCGACATGGCCGCCGACTGCGGCACGATCATCCGCGCCGTGGCCTCGGGCTACGTGAACGCCGTGTCTTCGGATGTGTCGGCCGGCAACTACGTGGATATCAACCACGGCCTCGTCGGCGGTAACTCCGTCATCACCGAGTACCTGCACATGCAGGCCCAGTACGTGTCTCCGGGCCAGTACGTGAATGCGGGCGACGCGCTGGGCGAAGTCGGTTCGACCGGCTACGCGACCGGCTGCCACCTGCATTTTGGTGTTCTTCAGAACGGAAGTTATGTTGAACCGATGGATTATTTGTAATCCGCGTTAGGATTGACCCCCGTAGCGACTTCGCTGCGGGGGTCTTTCCGCATGAGTGCGGACAACGAGTCTGGAAGGAGGCAGCATGCCCAAGGAATGGAAGAAGCCCAAGCCCACGGAGGGGCAGCGCGCCAAGGCTGCCTCCGACGCGAAGAAGACGATCGCCCGTAACAAGAAGGCGCGCCATGACTACACGATCGAGGACACCTGGGAGGCCGGCCTGGCCCTCATGGGTACCGAGGTGAAGGCGCTGCGTATGGGGCGCGCGTCCCTCGTCGACGCCTGGGTTGAGATCAACGGGGGAGAGGCGTGGCTGTACGGCGCCAACATTCCCCTGTACTCGCAGGGCTCGTGGACGAACCACGCGCCCACGCGCAAGCGCAAGCTGCTGCTGCACCGCGCGGAAATCTCCCGCATGCAGGACCGTGTGGCTGCGAAGGGCTACACGATCGTGCCCCTGGAGCTGTACTTCATCGGGGGCCGCGTCAAGGTCGAAATCGCACTGGCTAAGGGCAAGCAGGAGTGGGATAAGCGTCAGGCCCTGCGTGAGAAGCAGGATCAGCGCGAGGCCGAGCGTGCGATGCGACGCTACGTGAAGCAGGCCCGCCGATAGGGGAAAGAAGGCGACCCTGTGCGAGGTTCCGTCAGGATTTTTCGTCGTGATCTTCTGAGGCTGGTGCGTGTTCCGGCCGCTTGGATCGTCATTGTTGGTATGGCGTTTGTGCCCGCTCTCTATGCGTGGTTCAACATCGTTGGCTTTTGGGATCCGTATTCGCAGACCTCCCACATCCGCGTCGCCGTCGCGAACGAGGACGAGGGTGCGACCAAGGATCAGATCGGCACAGTGAACGTCGGTGCGATGCTGGAGACGCAGCTGAAGGGCAACAATCAGCTGGGCTGGCACTTCGTGAGCGCTGACGAGGCGCGCGCCGAGGTGGAACGCGGCGACTCCTACGCGGCATTCGTGATCCCGGCGTCGTTTTCTCGCGACCTGACGGGCATCGTTGACGGCACGTATGTCAAGCCGAACATCCAGTATTACGTCAACGAGAAGAACAACGCGGTGGCACCCAAGATCACGGGTGCGGGCGCGACGGCTCTCGACCGCCAGATCAACTCTGCGTTCGTCTCGACGGTGGCTAAGGTGCTCTCGGAGAAGGCATCCGAGGCCGGTATCAGTATTGCGGACAAGGCCGACCAGAAGCGTTCGGACGTGTCCGCGTCGGTGTCCGAGGCCTCGGCCAAGCTTGGTAGCGCCTCGCAGACCCTGGACGGCATGGGGGACAAGATCGACGCGGCGAAGGCCTCGGTTGCCTCAGCTCGGACGACCCTGAGCGAGCTGGACTCTGCGGCCTCGGAGCTGTCGACGTCCCTGGACCAGGCGGACCAGCTGGTGAGTGATTCGCGGACCTCGCTGGCCACTTTCTCTAGTCAGATGGGCGGGGCCCTTGACGGCCTATCCTCGAACGCGGCGAGTGCCCTTGCGGGTGTGTCCGCAAACGCGGGAACCCTCGACGGCGCTGTGCAGGGTGCGTCCGGGCGCGTGGGTGGCCTGCTCACCGAGGGAACGTCGATCAACGACTCGGTGGCCGACGTGCTCGCGGAGCTGAATGCCCTGGGGATCGGGAATCTGCCCGCGGCGGGCACGGCCCTGACCGACCTGACGAATCAGAACGCCGCTCTGTCCACAGCGCTGAGCAACCTGACGACCCTCAACTCCGACCTGTCGGCCACGTCCACGTCGATTTCGGACGCGCTGACGTCCGCCTCTGACGCCTCTGCGGCCGTGTCGACCTCGGTGACGAATGCGCGCAGCGGAGTGTCCGCTCAGCTGCCCGCGATCTCCTCGGCGCTCGACGACTTCTCGAGTGCCTCCTCGTCGATGCGTTCTTCATTGGACACTCTGCGCAGCCAGCGCGACCAGGTGTCGGGCCTGCTCGATCAGCTCGATTCCCTCCTGGACGGGGCAAAGACGGCGACTCAGACGAGCTCGACGAATGTCGCCGCGATCAAAACGGATCTCGATTCGGTGGCCACGGATATTTCGTCGCTGTCCTCCTCGAATACGCTGCGCGACCTCGCGGATTCCCTGGGAGTCAACGCCGAATCGATCGCCTCCTTCATGGCCTCGCCGACGCAGATAGAGACGAAGGCTGTGTACCCCGTGGCCGCCTACGGCTCGGCGATGGCCCCGCTGTTCACGAACCTGGCCCTGTGGATCGGCGCGTTTTCGCTCGTCCTCCTGCTCAAGCTCGACGTGGATGAAGAGGGCATCGGGCCGACGTCCTCTGCCGCCAAGTACATGGGGCGGTGGATGCTGCTCGCGTTCTTCGGGGTCATTCAGGCGCTCGTCGTGTCGATCGGCGACCTGGTCATCGGCGTTCAAACGGTCTCCCGACTGGGTTTCGTGGGGACGTCGATCGCTATTTCGCTCGTGTTTATCTCGATCGTCTACATGCTCTCCACGTGCTTCCAGCACATCGGCAAGGGCCTGTGCGTCATCATCATGGTCATGCAGATTCCCGGTTCTGCCGGCCTGTACCCGATCGAGATGCTCCCGTCCTTCTTCCGCTTCCTGCACCCGCTGTTCCCCTTCACTTACGGTATTAACGCGCTGCGTGAGATTGTGGCGGGGTTCTATGGGCATACGTACCTGTCGTGCGTGGCGGTTCTCGGCGCCGAGGCGTTGGTTGCCTTCGCGATCGGCCTCGCGCTACGTCCGTTCTTGGTGAACCTGAACGCGATGATCACGCGCGACCTGGCCTCCTCTGGCCTCTTCCTGGCCGAGGCGACACGCGTCCCCTCGAACCGCTACCGCCTCAGCCAGATCGTGGCGGCCCTGGCGGACCACGACGGCTTCCAGCGCTCGGTGAGCGGCCGCGCCGCGCGCTTCGAGCGCCGATACCCGCGGATCCGCCGCATCGCGATCATTCTCGGGGTCATCGTGCCGGTGGCGCTTGCCATCCTGTCGGTCGCGAACGTCGCGGAGGTGCCGATCATTCTGGGCGCCTGGATCGTCTGGGTTCTCCTCGTCATCACCTTCCTGATTGGCCTGGAGTACCTGCGCGAGGCCCTGGCGCGTCAGCAGCTCCTCGGCGCCATGGACGAGCAGGACGTGCGTTCCCTGCTCACACGCCGCGTTCAGGGCGCGCGCTCGCGTCTCGCGCTGGGCGCCGCCGCCGTGAGCGCGTCGATCTCGTCGGCGCTGGCCTCGTCCCTCGGTGAGCACGGGGGAGGGAACGCGGACGAGGCCGACCCCGGCCTCGTCGATGAGGACAGTGCGGGCGATGCATCGGAGGCGGCGAAGGGAGAGCAGCAGTGAGGACCATCTGGGCCATCTACCGCGCCGACCTGCGCCGCGCGCATCGTTCCCTGATCGCTAGCGTCGTTGTCTTCGGCCTCGTCGTTATTCCGTCTCTGTTCACGTGGTTTAACGTGGCAGCGTCGTGGGATCCGTTTGGCAACACGAAGAGCCTGCGCATCGCGATCGCGAACACGGACGCGGGCTACAAGTCGGACCTGGTACCGCTCCACGTCAACATTGGCGATTCTGTGGTGTCCGCGCTGCGTAAGAATGACAACTTCGACTGGGTCATTGCCTCCGAGGATGAGGCGGTCGAGGGGACGCGCTCGGGCGAGTATTACGCGGCTATCGTCATTCCGTCGGACTTTTCGCGAGAGATGCTGACCTTCTTCGACGGGGGTGCCTCCTCCGCGCCGATGACCTACTACGTCAACGAGAAGAAGAACGGTATTTCGCCGAAGATCGCCGGTCAGGGCGCTGAGGCTGTGAGCGTCCAGGTGAATCAGATCTTCGTTCAGACCCTCTCCGAGGTTGCCCTCGATACGGCGACGTCGGTCGGGGGTTCACTGTCGTCGCCGACGGCCGTCAACACGGTGACGGCGCTCGATAACCGCGTGCAGAACGTCGCCTCGCGCCTGCGCACGGCGGCGGACAGCGCGGACGCCTACGCGTCGCTCGTGGGCTCCTCAGTCACGCTCATCGACTCGACGAGCGCGCTCGTGGACGGGCTGGGGAGCGCGAAGGGCTCCGCGCAGTCCGCGGTCTCGACCGCTCAGGCTGGGGCGGGTGGACTAGGATCAGCCGCGTCGGCGGCGGTCTCGGCGGTGTCCGACGCAATCTCCTCCTCCCAGTCCTCGCTGTCCTCCCTGTCAACGGCCGTTGACAACGTGTATACGAACGGATCGACGAGCGTATCGGACGCGGCCTCGACGCTGCGTTCGCAGGCATCCGTGCTGGACACGCAGGCCACCAGCTTCGCGTCCATCAAGTCGACCCTCGAGGCGCTGCCGGGCTCGCCCGTCTCCCAGTCCTCGCTGGACCGTCTGCAGGCCGCCTCTACCCGCCTGACTGAGGTTGCGAACGGGCTGCGCGCTGCGGCGTCCGAGCTGGATTCCAAGGTCGCAAATGCCGAAGCTGGGCACGCGACGGTCAACGGCCTGATCGCCCAGGCGCGCTCCGCCGTCGATGGACTGTCCTCCGACTACGAGAACAACCTGCGACCCCAGCTTGAATCGCTGGCCGCAACTCTGGCCTCGGCCCAATCCTCCCTGAGTGCCGCGCGCACGTCCCTGGAGGGCGCAACCTCCACGGCCTCGAACGGCAGCGGGAGCGCGCGCGAGGGGCTGACCCAGCTACGCGACAACCTGACCGGCGCTGCGACGAGCCTGCGCGAGGCGGCCGGAAAGCTCGACTCCCTGCACTCTTCGATCAATGAGGCGCTGAACAGTGGAGACCTGACGACCCTCGAGACCATCATCGGGAATAACCCCGAGGCCCTGGCGGCTGCTATCGCGGCGCCTGTCGGCGTGGAGAAAACTCCCGTCTACCCGGTCGCGAACTTCGGCTCCCAGATGGCACCGCTGTACACGATCTTGGCGCTGTGGGTTGGCTCTATCCTGATGGTCGTGTCGCTGCGCTCGGACGTGACAGACTCCAGTGTTGCCGATGGCCTCCTCGAGAACGATCCGCTGCGTGCCACCCTGACGGCGAAGCCTGTCGGTCTGGCGGCTGGATACCTGGGGCGCTACCTGATTTTTGGGACGATCGCGCTCGCCCAGGCGACCCTGGTGGGGCTGGGTGACCTGTACTTCCTGAAGGTCCAACACGCTCACCCGCTGCAGTTCATGGGCACCCTGTGGCTGACGGCCGTCGTGTTCTCCTTCCTGCTGTACACGCTTATCGCGACGTTCGGGAACGCGGGAAAGGCCCTGGGCGTGCTGTTCCTGGTCCTGCAGATTTCGGGCGCCGGGGGAGCGTTCCCGCTGGCGATCCTGCCGTCCTTCTTCTCTTCTGTCTCTCCGTTTCTACCGGCCACGCACGCGATCAAGGCGCTGCGTGCGTCGATCGCCGGATACGCGGGACACGAGTATGGGGACGCCATGTGGTTCCTCGCATCCTTCATCCTGTTTACCGCGTTCCTGGGGCTGGCGCTGCGCCCGCTGCTGGTGCGTAAGAACCGCCGCATGGTGGAAAAGCTGGAGGCGACGAAACTGCTCTGATGCGTCGGTTTTTCCCTTGACGGGCGTGGGCTGCGGGCGTAAACTGATGTGTCCGACGGTCTGCGGTAGCGCTGGGCGTCGGGGAGTTGAAAACTCAAGAGGGGATGATCGGTTTCGACAGTGGTCGTCGATCGAAGTGAAGCGAGCCGAGAATGTGCGCTCAACTCGTTAACGATGCGTGCAAACCAATAGGTGCCGAACAGAATCGCACCGACTACGTTCTCGCTGCCTGATATCGCAGCCTGAACCTTTAGTCCGTCAGCCCGGGAGTTGCTTCCGGCCCGGTGTCTGGCGTCGTCTAGGGAGCCACTGGGAGTCGCCCATGTTGGTGGGGCGCCTCCGACACTTAATCAACTGAGCCCATCCGGCGGTGTGTCTACGCAATGCTGGGGGCTGAGAAATAAAACCGTAGACTGCGCTCGGAGAAGAATTCGGGGCCGGCCATTGGACGGGGGTTCGATTCCCCCCATCTCCACCATCCCACCCCGGGCTTCCGCTGGAAGCCCGGGGTTATCTGTCGTCTTTTCGGCGTTTTGCCCATGCGGCGGGAGTGCGGACTAGCGTTATGGATAGGAAACGCTCATCTGGATAGGAAAAACAGTTCTGGATAGCTTATTAACCTATCCAGAACGTCGTATCCTATCCAGGTCGTTGTTTCCTATCCAGTTGCCGCAGGGTATCTGGAAGCGTTGAAGAGACTCGCTGTGTTCAGGCGTGTGTGGAAGGTGTTGGATCCTTGTCTTCAGATGCCCCCGGGGGTATGGTCGATGCAGTCGAAGAAGACCAGCCCTTGAGCCAGAAAGTGAGCTGCACATGCGAGTAGTAGTCGTCGGAGGAGTCGCCGGTGGCATGAGCGCGGCGGCCCGCCTGCGCAGGCGCGATGAGGGCGCCGAGATCATCGTGCTGGAGCGCAGCAAGTACGTGTCCTTCGCGAACTGCGGGCTCCCGTACTACGTCGGCGGCGAGATCGAAGACTCCGCCAAGCTCCTCCTTCACACCCCGCAAACCCTCAAGGCTGCGCTCAACCTCGACGTGCGCATCAACTCCGAGGTCACGGCGATCAACCCCGGCGCGCACAGCGTCCAGGTCACCGACACTGAGACCGGCGAGGCCTACACGCTCACCTACGATCACCTGATCCTCTCCCCGGGAGCCCTCGCGAGCCGGCCCCCGATCGACGGCCTCGACTCCCCGCGCGTGCACACCCTGCGCACGGTTGACGATGCTCTCTCCCTGCGCGAGGCCTCGGGAACGCGAGCCGTCGTCCTCGGAGCCGGGTTTATCGGCATCGAGGCCACCGAGGCCCTCGCGCAGCGAGGCTTCGAGACCCACCTCGTCGAGTACGCCGAACACGTCCTGCCGCCCCTCGAGCTTGAGATGGCCACGCTGGTCACCCACGAGCTGCGCGGCCTCGGCGTGTGCATCCATGCAGGCGTCGCCGCCCAGTCCATCACCCACGGCGACAACCACGACTCAGTGACGCTTTCCGATGGCACCGTCCTGACCGCCGACGTCATCGTCCTGTCAACCGGCGTGCGCCCCGACACCGCCTTCGCCGAGGCCGCGGGCATCGAGACCAGCAGAGGCTACATCCTCGTCGACGACCGCGGGCGTACCAGCGTGGATGACGTCTACGCGGTCGGCGATGGCACGGTCGGCCGTGACCACGATCGCCCCGTCGCCCTGGCCGGACCCGCGAACCGCGGGGGCCGCCTCGTCGCCGACGCGATCGCCGACGCAGAACAGGGCACGGCCACCGCGCGCCCCATCCCGAACCCGCAGGGCACTGCAATCGTTCGGGTTGGTAGCCTCACCGCCGCGATGACCGGCGCTAACCGCCAGGCCCTCGACGCCTCGGGCGCGGAGTACTTCACGGTGCACACGCACGCCAACCAGCACGCGGGCTATTTCCCCGGCGCCAAGCCCGTGCACATCCTCATGCACGTCGGCACCGACGGACAGATTCTCGGCGCGCAAGCCGTGGGCGCCGACGGCGTGGACCGCCGCATCGACGTCATCGCGACCGCCATGCGGGCCGGCCTGAGCGCGACGGACCTCATCGACCTGGACCTCGCCTATGCGCCGCCCTACGGCCAGGCCAAGGACCCCGTCAACCAGACCGGCATGGTCGCCCACAACGTGGTGACCGGCGAACTCGTCCTCACCGGCCCCGAGGCCCTCACCGAAGACATGCCGGTCCTGGACGTGCGCACGGTAGGGGAGTACGCGGCCGGGCACATGCCCAACTCCCTCAACATCCCCCACACCCAGCTGCGCGACCGCCTTGATGAAGTCCGCACCTGGGTCGAGACCAACGTCGGAGACCAGCCCTTCGTCGTCATGTGCGCCGCGGGCGTGCGCTCCTGGATCGGCTACCGCATCGTGCGCCACGCGGGCTTCAACGTGACCATGCTGTCGGGCGGCATCCAGACGCTGCGCGCGTGGCTCGGAGAGAAGGCCGAGGCCGTGCTGGTGAAGGGGGAGGGATGAACCTGAGGATTTCGGCCTCGAAAACGCTCCTGCGCCGGAGTTCGAAGCGGTAGAATCTCTAGTCACAACCGGGACCATCACGCCCGAAGAACTCGAGCAACTGTTCCTCAGATTGGCCTGATGCGACGGCGCGGCCAGACTGAGGGCGCAACGTCACAACACCATGGCGCGGATCCAATGACGAATTCGCGGCGCAACAACGAAGGAGACAATCATGTGTCGACCCACCACCTGCGAGGTATGCGGAAAGACCACCTGGAAGGGCTGCGGCAAGCACATCGACTCGGTCAAGGAGCAGGTTCCCGCGGATCAGTGGTGCGATAAGGACCATTCCGACGAGGAATACGCGGCCGCAGAGAAGAAGCGCGGTTTCTTCGGCAGCTTCTGCAAGTAGGTGTCGCCCCTCTGGTAGCGTAGCGCGCCGCGACATTGGTTCATTTGTGCCTATTTCGCGGCCCGCACAGTGGACGTGTCAAAGGGCTTTTTTCTTCATGCGACGCGGCTATCATTGAGTCATGAGGTGGGCGACAAAAACAACGTGGATTCGTATCGCCGTGCTGTTTGGCATCTACCTGCTGGTGCCGGCGGCGTGGTTTAGTCTCTCGCGCGTCTCGGACTCGATGGAGATCGTGAAGAGCCTCGTGTTCCTGATCCTGCTCGCGATCCTGCCGATCCTTGCAATGGGGTTCGGCGCATGGGATGGCGTGAAGGAGGGCTTTAGCCTCCTGTGGCTGCTCGCGCCCTTCGTGTGCTTCCTGGCGCCGATGTACCTGTTCCTCAACGACAGTGCCCTCATCTACGGGGTGGGCTACAGCCTCCTTGGCTTCGGTGCCCATAGCGTCGGCGCCTTCATCCACGCGGGCCGAGCCCGGCGGGCGTAGATGCGCGCGAAGGGGTAGTCATTCCCCGAGTCTGCGGACGCGGTTACTCTCTGGCCGAGTCGCACGAAGGGGGTGTGGCGCGCAGGGGGTAACTACGCGGATAGGTTACGAACATGCGGATAGGTTATGACGATGCGGATAGCTTATTAACCTATCCGCAAGTGAATAACCTATCCGTATCCGCATAACCTATCCGTGTGCGCCTTCGTGGTTCTATTCCTGTACGCAGAACCCCTTTCTGCCCCGGCATCTCCCACGTAGGCGTACCATGTCCAGCAGCGCGAAGCAGCGTCGGCCTCGTGCGATGCATGGGAATACGGAGGTGTTCACATTGTTCTGGGATCGAGTTGCCCCGCTCTACGACCTCGCCGTCAACACGCTCAACAGGAGGGTATACGACGGGACGGGCGGTGCCGTTGCCCGGTTGATTCGCCCCGGTGACACCGTGCTCGAATGTGCGTGCGGAACGGGCGCGATTAGCGCCGCCATCGCCCCCGCATGCGCGCGTGTGGTCGCGACCGACTATTCCGAGGGGATGCTCAAGCAGGCACGCAAGAAGCTCGCGAAACACTCGAACGTCACCGTCGAGCAGGCGGATATCACCGACTTGCGCTACGCGAACGACTCGTTCGACGCCGTCGTGGCGGGCAACGTCATCCACTTGCTGCCTGAACCGGGCGACGCGCTCAAGGAGCTCAAGCGGGTCGTGCGCCCGGGTGGCACGATCATCGTGCCCACCTACGTGATTCCCAAGAAGCGGGCGCACACCATGTTCCTGAGGGTGATCTCCCGATTCGGCGTGCACTTCCAGGAGCACTTCGACCCGGTGTCCTATCGGGCGTTCTTTGAGCGCATGGGCTGCACGGGCGTCACCTACCGCGTCGTGCGAGGTCGAATTCCCTGCGTGATCGCCTCCTTCACGAACGATCAGTAGATGCCGAGCCCAGGGCGCCGTTCCGCAGCATCGCCCCGTAGGCGACCGAGTCGCGGCTCATGCGCTCGCAGTGCCCCGAGCCCGGCCAGACTCGCAGCTCGGCCTCCGGATAGAGTCGCGGGATCACGCGGCGCGCGAGCCGCAGGTCCGAGTCTTTGTCCCCGTAAGCGAAGGTGCAGCGCCGCTGGGTGGTGGGGGAGAGGGGCGGCAGGCTGACATGCGAGCAGTCGTGCACGATCGCGCGGATGCTGTCCTCGCTTATCGCAGCGAAACTCGAGGTCATCGCGCGAGCGGCCTCCTCGCCATAGAGGCGCGTGAGCTTGCGTGCCCCCGCCTCGGGGTCGCGCACGGCCTTCCGGTGCTTCGCGACCATCACGCGGCTGAGAATGGAGCCGCCGACTCGGGCCACGGGACCGCCCGAGTAGAAGCTCACGCCCTCGATGAACAGCCGATCAAACGAGAGGTCTGGGAAACGGAGCAGCTCGAACAGGATGACACCGCCGAGCGACGCCGCGAACCCCAGTGATAGGCGACGTATCCCGCGGGACACCAGCCACTCGTGGATCGCCCCCGCTTCCGCCGCTGCTGACACGTAGGGGGCCGAGGCCTCGTCCCCGTGGGCCGACAGGTCCGGCACGAGGAAGCGCAGTCCGGGACCCATGTGATCGCAGAGCGAGGACTTCATGCTCGAGGCCGAGGACAGCATCGGGTGAATGATGAGGATGGTGGGCGTCTCTTCCTCGCCAGGCTCGTAGACGTGCATCTTCATAGCGTTGCTCCGTGCAAGTCGCCGGGCGCGGCGCTGCGCCCGAGTGAGAGTGATGAATGGAATGGTAGCGCTGTGGCGGCTCTAAGGGGTTCCCTTTCACGCAGCAAATGGGCGAGGGGACCAACTGAGCCAATCAGCTGATGAGCGCCTACTAGCCACCGCGCGGGATCGCGGGTAGTGTTGCCACGTTAACCCCCTATGAAGGAGTGAATGATGCTCGTTGTGACGACCCCTATCGTTGAGGGTGCCCCCGTCAAGCAGTACATCGGCATGGTCTCCGGCGAGGCGATCTCCGGCGTCAACATGTTCAAGGATTTCGGTGCGAACCTGTCCAACATGTTCGGTGGCCGCGCCTCCCAGTACGAGGAAGAGATCGGTGGCGCCTCCGCAACTGCCGTCAACGAAATGTGCGCCCGCGCCCAGGCCATGGGCGCCAACGCGGTCATCGGCGTGAAGGTTGACTACTTCACCGCCGGCACCAACAACGGCATGCTCGCCGCCATCGCGACGGGCACCGCGGTCATTCTCTGACCCGCGCCCGCGCGCCACTGAGACTGCGACTGACAACCCGCCAGGAGGCGATACGGACCCCGTGTCCGCGCCCTCCTCGGCGGGTTTGTCGTTTGCGCTGCGACCAGCGTCATTTAAGAGTAGCTATCACAAGTAAGGTGATACTAAGAGAAATAGTTTACGGCGGAAAAATGTCCACGTAAAGCCCTTGACGGATGCTGAGAAGAAAACCGGGTGGGGCTTTTCAGTAAGGGTAGGTAACCCTACCCTAGACGCTGGGTTATGCCGTATCCGCGGTCATGCCCTGACCCAGTTGTCAACCAAGTGAGCCATAGATGTCCCATCGCACAACCTCGGCATTGGTGCTGCTAACCGCGGGCACCCTTGCCATGACCGCCGTGACCACACCGGCGGCTTTCGCAGCTAACCCGCATGAGGAAAGCCAGTCGGGCACCCCCGCCCCCGCCTCGTCCGTCGACGCCCAGTCCGGCACCCCGCAGTCGGGGGCAGGCGACGAGGCCGGGGCCCCGAACCCGACCACCACCCCCGAGAGCTTCCCCGCAGACGACACCCCGACGACAATCATCGTCCAGCTTGAAGACGGCTCGGTCGGCATCCCGTGGTACCAGCGAATCTTCGGCCTGTCGTCCTCGACCAAGCATGAGACGGTCAAGGACCGCATCGAAACCTCGGTCGAGGCAGTGGTCCCCGGTGCGGACATCACCGACGTGCGCGACTACACGCACGCCCTCGACGGCTTCGCGATCCAGGCCCCGGCCTCGTCCCTGGACGCCATCAAGGCGACCGAGGGCGTCAAAGCTGCGTTCATCGAGCGCCACCACAAGCCGATGGTCGTCGAAGGCGACACGGGCGCACTAGGCGTCGAGGCCGTGGATCCGGCCCTGCAAAACGCCTCCTCCCTGGAGATGACGCGCGCCAACCAGACCGCCCAGAAGGGTGATCGTCAGGTCGTCGAGGTCATCGACACGGGCATCGAGGCCACCCACCAGGCTTTCTCCGGCTCCATGGATGGCGTCGACGTGCGCCTGAGCCAGTCCGACGTCGAGGCCCTCGTCGGCAAGCTGCCGCACGGAAAGACCGGCGCCTACCTCAACAACAAGATCCCCTTCGTCTTCGACTACGCGGATAACGACGCGGACGTGCTGCCCAAGTCCAGCAAGGATCTGTCGCACGGCACCCACGTCGCCGCGATTGCCGCCGCCAACGCGTCCGACCTGCAGGGCACCGCGCCCCACGCGCAGATCATCGTCGCCAAGGTCGCCTCCGACAAGGATGGATCGATCCCCGACAACACTGTCCTGGCGGCCCTTGACGACGCGGTCGTCATTAAGCCCGACTCGATCAACCTCTCCCTCGGCGAGGACGCGGGTATGGGCACCGAGGCCGGAACCATGTACGCGGAGGTCTACAAGAACCTCGCCGCCGCCGGCGTGACGGTCAATGCCGCCGCAGGTAACTCCTACTCGAGCGCGTACTCCAACTACAGCGGCAAGAACAAGCCCTACGCCTCCGATCCCGACGCCGGCACGCTCTCAGAGCCTGCGTCCTACAGCTCGACCCTGGCCGTCGCCTCGGTCAACAACCAGGACGCACTGCCCTACCTGACGGTGGGGGAGCGTCAGGTCGTCTACCGCAAGTCGCGCGGCCTCAAGGACGCCGTCGTGCCGAGCCTCCTCGACATCCCCGAGGACACCTACACCCTCGTCTACGCGGGCATCGGTGACGCGGCAGCCCTCGAGAAGCTCGTCGCCGAGCACCCCGGCGACCTGTCGAAGGTCATCGTCCTCGAAGACCGCGGCGGCTCCGACAGTGCGACGGGCGCGGACATGACCCACGAGGCCAAGGTCAAGGGCTTGACCCAGCTGACCTCCAAGCCCGCCGCCCTCATCATCGGTGACTCCGAGACGGTCGAAAACCCGTACGTGGCCACGATCGAGGCCACTCACACGATGCCGACCGTGACCATCACGAAGAAGGAGAAGGACGCGCTCATCGAGGCCATTGCGGCCAGCGAATCCGGCTCCATCACCATCTCCAACCCGCACGCGGGCCTCAAGCTCGCGTCGCCCAACCCGTCAATCTCGGACTTCACGTCGTGGGGTGTCACGCCCGACCTCAAGCTCAAGCCCGAGATTGCGGCCCCCGGCGGCAACATCGTCGCCGCCGTCCTGGGCAACACCTACCGGTCCATGTCCGGCACGTCCATGGCGACCCCGCAGGTCGCGGGCATTGCGACGCTCGTGCGCCAGCGCGTGAACGACGACCCGGCATTCGCCGGCCTGTCGGAGGCGGACAAGGCCGCGATCGTCACCACCCTCATGATGGGCACCGCCCACCCGCTGCTCGACATCGACCAGAACGACGGCACCTACTACTCGCCGCGCCGTGTGGGTGCGGGCCAGGTGGACGCGCTCGCCGCCACGACCACGACCGTGTACCCGAGCGTCGCGGGCGCCGAGAACCCGTGGCGCCCCAAGGCCGACCTGGGTGAGGGCACGAACGGGTGGACCTTCCAGGTGACCCTGACGAACGTCTCTGACACGGCACACACCTACACCCTGGGTGGCCAGGCACTCTCCGAGATCGTCGAGGGTGGACTGTTCACCGAGCATTCCAAGAACTGGGCGGGGCAGGGCATCGACCTGACCTACTCCGCTGACTCGGTGACCGTGCCCGCCAAGGGCACTGCCACCGTGAACGTCACCGTGACCCCGCGCTCGGCCTTTGCCTCGTACGCAGCGGAGAATGCGCCCAAGGGCACGTTCATCGACGGCGCCGTCACCTTCACCAGCGCCGACGGTCAGCCCGACCTCACCGTCCCCTACATGGGCTTCTACGGCTCCTGGGGCGCGCCTGCCATCTTCGACGGCAAGTGGTACGACGGCACGACGAGCACCGCGCACGCCTGCTCCTCGACCCTCATGAACCCCTCGACCGAGGTGCCCCTCGGCGCCCTGAACCCCCTCGTCGGACAGGAAATCGACGACGTGCGCGCGGTCGACCCCGCGTACTTCATCATGTCCCGCTCCGCGCTGCCCGAGGCCCCCTCGCGCATCCTGCCGCGCACCTGCCTGCTGCGTAACTCCCCGAAGGTGACCTACACCTACACGAACGAGGCCGGCGAGGTGGTGCGTGAGTACACCTTCGAGCGCGCCCGCAAGTCCCTGTTCAACTACCACGCCAGCAAGGTCGAGCCCATCGAAAGCCAGGAAGGCAACAACCCGGTCTTCGACGGCTTCGACAAGGATGGCAAGGAGCTGCCCGCAGGCCGCTACAAGCTGACGATTGATGCGGCCTCGGTCGCGCCCTCGAGTGTGAACTCGCAGCTGACCTGGGACTTCACCCTGGATACCCAGGCTCCCGTCATCTCCAACCTGGCCGTGACCGGCGAGGGCGACGAACGCGTCGTGTCCTTCGACGTCACCGACAACTCGCCGCTGGCCGGCATCGCTTTCTCTGAGTCTGCGACCTCGCGTCGCTACTACGACGAGAAGGAGGCCGTGGGCGCGAACCGCCAGGCCGACGGCACTTACGCCAAGCACTACGAGATCAAGTGGGCCGACCTCATCGACCGCGCGGACTCCTCGGATCCGGCGACCGCCTACCTGTTCGCGTGGGACTGGGGTAAGAACCAGGCCCGCCAGGTGATCCGCTTCCGCACGATCCCGATGACCTCCCTGTCGCTGACCCCGCAGACCTCCGAGGTCGTCGCGGGTGAGACGGTCGCACTGAGCGCTTCGTACGAGCCGACGAACGCGAACGTCACCGACCTCGTGTGGACGTCCTCGAACGAGGCCGTGGCCACCGTGAACGACAACGGCGAGGTCCGTACCTTGGCCGCCGGCGAGGCGACGATCACCGCGACCGACGCGTCCCAGCCGACCCTGTCGGCCAGCGCCCAGGTCCGCGTGCGCACCATCTCCGAGGACGCGGGCATCGAGCTCGCCGACACCCAGGTGACGCTCAAGGTGGGCGAGACCGCCCCCGTGAAGGCCTACCTGGCGCCTTCGCTGAAGGACCGCGCGGTGACGTGGAGCGTGGAGCCGGCCGACCTGGCCACGGTCGCCGCCGACACGGACACGCGCAAGGGGACCCTGACCGCAGGCGATCACGCGGGTTCGGGCACGCTGACCGCGACCGTTACGACCGAGGGAGGTGCGGCCAAGACCGCGTCCATCCCCGTTACGGTGCGCGCCGCCGATGCAGATGACTTCGAGATCAGCGAGGACGGCGTCCTCGTGAAGTACAAGGGGTCGGCCACCGAGGTCACCCTGCCCGACACCGTGACCTCCATCGGAGAGCGTGCCTTCGCGAGCTCCACCGTGGAATCCGTGACGATCCCTGCTTCGGTGCGCTCGATCGGCCTGGAGGCCTTCATCTACAGCTCGCTGAAGAAGATCACCTTTGTTGACGACGAGGCCCACCCGGCCCAGCTGACCAAGATCGCCGACCGCGCATTCGCTAACACGAGCCTGGAGTCCATTGAGCTTCCGCGCTCCGTGGTGACGATTGGCGCGGAGGTCTTCGATTACAACTCGGCGCTCACGACGATCAAGCTGGGGCCCAACGTCGCCGCCGACTCGGTGACCTCGGGCTACGCCGAGACCACCGCGCTGACCAGCGTCGAGGTCGATCCTGCGAACCCGAACTTCGAGAGTGTTGACGGTGTCCTGTACTCCAAGGACCACTCGCGCCTGATCCTGTACCCGGCCGCCAAGAACACGGGAGGCACGTACACGGTCCTGGACGGCGTCGCGACGATCGCGCCAAAGGCCTTCCAGAAGGCGGGTATCACCTCCGTGACCCTGCCCGATAGCCTGCGCACGATCGGGGACGAGGCCTTCCGCCTCTCCGCGCTCACCGCTGTGACCCTGCCCGAGAAGTTCGAGACGGTCGGCACCTGCGCCTTCTGCTCCGCCGACAAGCTCGCGCGCATTGACCTGGGTGGCACGATCTCCCTGGGCGGCAGTGCCTTCGAGTCCACGAGCGCCAAGGAAGGGGTCAACTTCCGGCCCGAGCTCGGCCGTCTCACGACGATCGGCGACTTTGCGTTCAGCCGTACGGCGCAGTCGTCTGTGACCCTGCCGGACTCGGTGACCACGGTCGGTGAGCAAGCCTTCTCGGAGAGCACAGCCCTGACCTCGTTCCACATCGGAGCGGGCGTCACCTCCTTCGCCGAGACCGCCCTGTACAACGACCGCAAGATCGCGACGCTGACCGTGTCCGCCGACAACCCCGTGTATTCGGCCGAGCGCAACGTCCTGTACCGCAAGGCGGACGATGGCCTGCACCTGATGCTGTCCCCGGCCGCCAACACGCTCAGCGACTACGCGGTGCGCGCGGGCACGGTCGAGATCGGTGCGAGCGCGTTCGCCAACAACAAGACGCTCACCCGCGTCGTCCTGCCCGATGGCCTGAAGGTCATCGGTGACGATGCCTTTGCGGGCACAACGGCGCTGACCGAGCTTGTCATCCCGGAGTCGGTCGAGCGCTCGAGCGGCGTCGTCGGCAACTCCCTGGAGCTCGTCGAGTACGGCTCCAAGGTGACCTCGATCCGCATGGAAGGCAGCTGGGTTCCCATGCCTCGTCGCATTGTTGTGCGCGGCGGCGTGGACGGCTCCTTCGTGTACGACGGTCGCCCGACGAACGGACGCCGCCAGAGCGCCTACTTCGGTGAGGGCATGACCCGCGTGTCCTTCGGCGTGGACGTCCCGCGCGTCCTCGTCCTGCCCTCCACACTCACCCGCCTTGACCTCGAGCCGGAGCTGAGCGACGAGAAGAAGGACGACACCCACGTGTACGTCGCCGCGGCCGAGGGTGAGCCGGCGTGGAACGTCGCCAAGGACGCCCTCGAGGCGGCGGGCATCGACGCCTCACACCTGCACACGTTCACGGCTGCGTCGATGACCCTGTCCGGGGCTGGCATTGCCGAGGCCGGGGGAGCGTACACGTACACGGGCGAGGTCGGCGCGTCGGTCGACGTGACGGCTGAGGTTGCCGGTGGCATTGCCGGCACGCAGCAGGTGCGCGCCGTGCAGATCAGCGCGGACGGCACCGAGACGCTCGTGCGCGACTGGACGACGGTCGCGGATGGCGGGGACCGCGCGGCGGTCTCCTCCGTGACCTTCCCGTGGACCCCGTCGGGCGCGGACGTGAGCCTGCGGGTTCAAGTGCGCGACGCCTCGTACCTGACGAGCGCCCTCGTGATTAAGCTGCCGGGCACGCCGGACCCGACGCCGGACCCGACGCCGGACCCGACGCCGGCGCCTGAGCCGACGCCCGCGCCGGAGCCTTCTCCGGACCCGACGCCGGCGCCCGAGCCCACCCCGGACCCCACTCCGGCACCTGAGCCCGATCCGGCTCCCACCCCGCAGGGTGGCCAGTGGGTGAGCGATTCGGTCGGCTGGTGGTATCGCTATGCGGATGGGACCTATCCGGCTGGCCAGACGGTGCAGATCGGCAACGCGATCTACCGCTTTGGTGCGGATGGCTATATGCGTACCGGCTGGGTGAGCGAGGCTGGCTCGTGGTTCTACCACGACGCTTTGGGCGCTCAGGCCAGCGGTTGGGTGAAGGATGGTTCGTCCTGGTACTACCTGAACCCGGCGACCGGACAGATGGTGACGGGATGGATCCTTGATGGTCCGACCTGGTACTACCTGACGCCGGGAAGTGGCGCGATGGCTACCGGCTGGGTCAAGGACGGTTCCTCTTGGTACTTCATGGCCCCCAGCGGTGCGCTGACCACCGGCTGGCTGAAGGATGGTGGCTTCTGGTACTACCTGAGCACCGACTCGGGAGCGATGTACACCGGCGGTCACTGGATCGGCTGGAAGTGGTACTACTTCAACGAGTCGGGACGGCTCGTCGGCTGACATAGCTGCGAGACTGTTTGCCCGCGCCCCGGAGACTCTCCGGGGCGCGGGCATTTCTTCGACCACTAGGTCGAGCCTCGTGTGCTATGGCTTCGCGCGTGCTTGCTTGTAGGGGTGAATATGGCGCAAATCTTGGCTGTCGGTTGATTTGTCAGATTCGATGGAAAGATGTCATGAAACCCTAGAAAAAATGGGTGATATGCGGCTGTGATGTCGCCGATGAGTGCTCTCTATCGGTCCGGGTTGATGCATGGTACTACGCGCAAAGATGCCGTCTTACCAAGCGACACATGCTGAGAAGGAGTGTCTCAGGGGGTATCCGAAAACCCTATTGAGAGATATGTTTGACACAAGGGGTCGTGGTTGCAACACGGAGCCTTCACTTACCAACTGTCAATAGAAGGGGTCACAGATGTCCCATCGAAAGTTAACGGTGCTGGCGTTCGCGCTCGCCGGCGCCCTGTCCCTGACCGTGGTCAGCGTGCCCGCCGCCTTCGCGGCAGACGCCGGTGCCGCCGGTCGGGTGAACGCAGCCGCCCCGCTGCACGCCGACGCTGATGGCTTCACCATCGACGCCGATGGCGTGCTCGTGTCGTACACGGGCACTGCAACGGATGTCCGCATCCCCGACGGTGTCACCGAGATCGCTACGAACGCCTTTAATGGCGCGAGTCTGACGAGCGTGTGGATCCCCGCGAGCGTGCGCACAATCGACGACTATGTCTTTTCAGGCCAGCCGCTCACCCAGGTGACCTTCCAGGACGACGACGCACACCCCTCGCAGTTGGAGACGATCGGGGAGCGCGCCTTCGCATACACACCCCTGGAGAGCGTTTCCCTGCCTCGTTCTCTCAAGACGGCAGGCCTCGAGACCTTCAGCGACATGGCGAAGCTTCGCTCCGTCACCGTCGGCCCGAACGTCCAGGCCGACGGCCTGTTCGCAGCATTCGCGCGCACCCCGCTCCTGGAGAGCATCGAGGTTGACGCGGCGAACCAGAACTACCAGAGCCTCGACGGTGTCCTGTACACGAAGGGCCTGACGCACCTGGCGACATACCCGCAGGCGAAGAACTCGGGTGGCTCGTACACCGTTGCCGAGGAAACCGCATTCATCGACGAGGGTGCTTTCTCCTCTGCGCAGATCACCTCCGTGACCCTGCCCTCGCATCTGCGTCACGTCGGCAAGGGTGCGTTCGTGGGATCGCGGATCACGTCCCTGACCCTGCCTGACGGGTTCGAGTCCATGGACGACACGGCTTTCTGGTACATGTCCAAGCTGGAGCGCGTTGATCTGGGCGGCGCCACGATGCTGCCGGATAGTGCCTTCCGCTACGACAAGTCCCTCGCCGAGGTGAATTTCCGTCCCGACCTGAATCGCCTGGCCGAGGTTGGCGACTATGCCTTCGACACCACCGCGCTCACCTCCGCCACACTCCCCGACTCGGTGACCTCGATCGGTAAGGGTGCCTTCTCCAACGACACCGCGCTGACCTCTGTCCACCTGGGCTCGGGCGTTGCCGCCATCGGAGAATCCGCATTCGTGGCCGCGAACAACCTCGCCTCGCTGACCGTGGACCCCGCCAACACGGTGTACTCCGTCGAAAGCGGTGTCCTGTACAGCAAGGGCGACGCTGGTCGCACCCTGGTCCTGTACCTGCCGACGAAGACGGACACAGACGTGACGGTTCCCGACGGCACGGTCGCCATCGCTGATGCCGCCTTCGCGAACAACACGTCCCTGCGCCGCGTCGTCCTGCCCGAGGGCCTCACGACCATCGGATACGGCGCCTTCGATGGCGACGTGAACCTCACCGACCTCGTCATCCCCGACTCGGTGACGGTCGCCCGCGGCCTGGTCAACAACGGCCTGGACACGATCGAGCTGGGAACGAAGGTCACGGAACTGTGGATGACCCCGCGCGACACTGCAGCCCCGCGCCACATCATCGTGCACGGCGGTAACGACGGCGAGGTCTACTACGAGGGCAAGGCCTCCAACGGGCGCCCCGACAGCGCCTACTTCGGCGAGGGGATGACCCGATTCACCTTCTGGTTCGACACTCCCCGCGTCCTGGTGCTGCCCTCGACCGTCGAGGAGATCAAGCTCGCCGCTGATATGGCCGACGACCTCAAGGCGGGCACCGAGATTTACGTCGTCGCACCCAAGGGCTCGAAGGCGTGGACGCTCACCGAAACAGCGATGAAGAACGCCGGCTACAACACCGCCAACCTCTTCGAGTACACCCGCCCGCAGGTCGCGGTGTCGGGTGACGGAATCGCCGAGGCCGGCCCCGGGTACACGCTCACGACCTCCGTGGGCACGCCGACGACGGTGAAAGTCTCCGCGCAGGGCGGCACCCTGGGCGGGCGCCAGGTGCGCGTGGTGCAGATCGGCAGCGACGGTACGGAGACGGTTCTCCAGGACTGGGATTCGATGGAGGGCAGCTCGGATGAGAGCGCGTCCACCTCCTCCTACACCTGGACCCCGACCAGCGCCGACGTCGTCCTGCGCCTCGACGTGCGTCAGGATCCCAACGTCATCACCTCGGCGACCGTCACCGTCAAGGCCGACTCCGACTCCGCTCCCGCTCAGGGCACCTGGGTGTGGAGCGCTCGCGGATGGTCCTACCGCTACGCTGACGGCACATTCCCGACCAACACCAGCAAGACAATCGACGGCCAGGTGTACCGCTTCGACGCGGACGGCTACATGCGTACCGGCTGGGTCTTTGAGCGGGGCTCCTGGTACTACCACGCTCTGTCCGGCGCGCAGGCTACCGGCTGGGTCCTCGATGGGGTCTCCTGGTACTACCTGACCCCCGGCACCGGCCAGATGGCCACGGGGTGGGTCAAAGACGGTTCGCACTGGTACTACCTGAACCCCGCCAACGGCAAGATGAAGACCGGATGGCACTACGAGGACGGCTCCTGGTACTACCTCAAGCCCGGTAGCGGCCAGATGGCGACCGGCCGCCTGTGGATCGTGTGGAAGTACTACCGATTCTCCGACAGCGGCACGTTGATCCGCTGATCCACTGACCCGAAGGACTACCCATGCGTCGCGCCCGCCCCACCCGGACTCGTACCGGGGGAGCGGGCGCGCTCGCAAGGCGACGCGAGGCGTGGCCACACGCTGCGCCCGCCCTATCGCGCGCCACAGAGATGTGCCGCGCGATCACTCACCCCCATGCAGCTCAACACTTTATGTGTGAAGAAAGCGAGCAGACAATGTTTCACTACCGACGCGCAGCGGTGACGCTCATAGCGGCCGGCGCCCTCGCGCTCACCACGATCGGCGCGCCCGCAGCCTTTGCGGACGATGCCGAGGCCACCAATGCCTCGTCGCCCCAGCAGGGCGCGAACGACTCCCCGGCGACGATCATCGTCCAGCTCGAGGCGGGCGACGCCGGGGCCGACCACGCCGCGTACTACGCACAGATGAAGAAGCGCATCGGCGAGGCCGTAGCCGCAGCACTTCCGGGTGCGACCATCTCCGACGTGCGCGACTACCACCACGCCTTTGACGGCTTTGCGATCCAGGCGCCCGCCTCGACGCTCGGTGCCATCAAGGCGACGGCCGGCGTCAAGGGTGCCTTCCTCGACGGCAGCCACACGTTCGCCACGGATGACGAGATCTCCGGAGGCTACCGCGCCGTCGCAGGGGGCGACGAGTCGGATGCAGCCACCGGTGCCGCTGCCCAGATGATGCGGGCCGACGGCCTTGCTCAGAAGGGCCAGGGCCAGGTCATCGAGCTCATCGATAGCGGTATCGACACCTCGCACCAGGCCTTCGCCGGCGACATGGATGCCGCGTCGCTGCGTTTCACGCAGGACTCGGTGGCCTCGCTCGCCTCGCAGCTGGGCGCCGGCAAGGGCGGCGTGTGGGTGAGCCCCAAGATCCCCTTCGCCTACGACTACGGTGATGGGGACACCGATGTGCTCGCCACGGAATACGGCGGTGATGAAGCCCGCAGCGCCAACAACCAGGGCACGCACGTCGCAGCGCTCGCGGCTGCCAACGGCGGGGACTTCTCGGGGGCAGCGCCTCAGGCTCAGCTCATCGTCGCGAAGGTGACGAAGGATCCGGGCAACAGTGCGAGCGACGTCAACCTCCTGGCAGCGCTCGATGACGCGATGGTCCTCAAGCCCGACGTCGTCTCGGTCTCCTTCTCCAAGACCGAAGGACTGACGGACGACGCAGAGTCCCTCTACTCCCACGTCTACGAGGCACTCGGTGCACAGGGTGCGACCGTCTACGCGCCCGCCGGAGACATCGAGCGCTACGGGCGGGCCGACGACCCCGACAACGGCGCGCTCGGCTTCCCCGCCGCCTTCTCGTCGACCCTCGCCGTGGCCTCGGTCAACGAGCAGGAGATCATGGGTGCCCTCACCTTCGGTGATCACCTGATCGGGTACCGGCCCCTGGGGCGCATGAGCAAGGGAGACGGCCCCGGGTTCGACACCCTCGCCGAGGGCACGTACCACGTTGTCTACGCAGGAAACGGCTCGAGCGAGGACCTGACCAAGCACCTCGGATCGGACTATGGGGATCTGTCCCGCACGATCCTCCTCGAGGAGCTGGGAGGCAACGACTCACGGGGTAACTCGGTGGAGGTCAAGCACAAGATCAAGGCCCTCAAGTCCCTCACCAGCAAGCCCGCCGGCGTTCTGCTCGGGCACTGGTACGACACTGAGACCCCCGTCAAGTGGTCGGTCGATCGTTGGTTCAACCTGCCGATGGCCACCATCACGACCTCGGATCGCAACCGCCTCTACGACGCGATCAAGGCCTCGGAGAACGGATCGATCGAGGTTGGCGTCTCCGCCTCCACGATCCTGACCGTGCCTGAGGGCGTGCATGCCTCCGACTTCTCCTCCACGGGCGTGACCCCCGACCTGAAGCTCAAGCCCGAGGTTGCCGCCCCCGGCGGCGCGGTCATGTCCGCGACCCCCGGGAACTACTACGGCCGGCTGTCTGGCACTGCCGAGGCCTCGGCTCAGGCCGGCGCGGTCGCTACCCTCGTGCGTCAGCGCGTGGCGTCCGACCCGGCGTTTGTGGGCATGTCTGCCGCCGAGAAAGATGCCGTCGTCACGAAGCTTCTGATGGGTACCGCGCGCCCGATCGTGGACGCGGAACAAAACGACGGTGCCTTCTACTCGCCGCGACGAGTGGGTGCAGGCCTGGTGGACGCCCAGGGCGCCACGACATCCTTCGTGTACCCGAGCGTCGTGGGCGCCGAGAATCCCTCTCGGCCCAAGGCCGACCTGGGTGACGGAACCTCCGGGTGGACCTTCCAGGTGACCCTGACGAACGTCTCCGATACTGCCCACACCTACACGCTCGGTGGACAAGCGCTGTCCGAAAAGGTCGAGAGCATGCTGTTTTCTCACCACTCGACGAACTGGGCGGGGCAGGGCATCGACCTGACCTTCTCCTCCGAATCGGTGACCGTGCCCGCCAAGGGCGCCGCGACCGTGACCGTCACCGTGACGCCGCGCGAGGCCTTCGCATCGTATGCGGCGGCGAATGCGCCCAAGGGTACGTTCATCGACGGTGCTGTCACCTTCACGAGCGGCGACGGCGCTCCGAACCTCACCGTCCCCTACGTGGGCTTCTACGGCTCCTGGGGTGCGCCTGCGATCTTCGACCTGGTTACCCCGGACAACCACATCAGCGGATACGGGTCGACGTTCATGAACGGGCGCCTGCCCTTTGGTCAGCAGAGCCCCTTCGACGTTGAGGACGAGAGGATGATCAACGGGGTCAATCCCGACCTCCTCGTCATCTCGCGCTCCACACAGGAGGACGCCCGGACCGTCGTCACCCCGGGCACGGTGCTGCTGCGCTCCGTCCCCTCGCTGACCTACACCTTTAGGAACGAGGCCGGGGAGACGATCCGATCCTTCACGTGCGGGCGCGCGGATCGGTCCATCTACGACGTGCACACGCGCTCGCCGCGCACGGTCGAGGACTCTGCGCCGGGCTGTGACCCGTGGTTCAACGGCTACGCGCCGGATGGCACCGAGTTGCCGGATGGACGCTACACGCTGACGATCGAGGCCTCGACCTACGGCCCGTCGACCGCGACACAGGCCATCAGCTACAGCGTCATTCTGGACACGCAGGCTCCCGTCATCTCCAACGTGACGGTTTCGGGTGAGGGTAAGGATCGCGTCCTGTCCTTCGACGTCACCGACTCCTCGGCCATCGCCGGTATCGGCTTCTCGGCCACCGAGTACGGCAAGGTCGTCGAGCGCGGCGCCGAGGTCTACCCGACCGGGCGCAGCGAGGACGGTCTGGTCCACATCCACTTCGACGTGCCGCTGAAGGACGCCCTGACGAGCATCGGCGGTGACCCGTCGACGATCTACCTGCACGTGTGGGACTGGCCGGTCAACGGGGCAACGGCGCCGGTCGCCCTCACAGCGATCCCCATGACGTCGCTCGCGTTGTCGCGCGAGTCCGCCACGCTCGGCGTGGGGGATACCGTCACGCTGAGCGCCACCCACGAGCCCGCGGACGCAAACGTGACCGGCGTCGTCTGGTCCTCCTCGGACGAGGCCGTGGCTACCGTCAGTGCGACCGGCGAGGTGCGTGCGGTGGGCGCGGGCGACGCGACTATCACTGTCTCCGACCCGACCCAGCCGAGCGTGTCCGCCAGCGCCACCATCCATGTCAGCGCCCCCACGCCCACCCCCAAGGCCGGTACCTGGAAGCGGGATGGCCGCGGCTGGTGGTACCGCTACGAGGACGGCACGTACCCCGCCGATACGACGCTGGCGATCGACGGGGCGACGTACCGCTTCGACGCGCGCGGCTACATGCGCACCGGCTGGGTGAAGGAGCAGGGCTCGTGGTACTACCACAACGCATCGGGCGCGCAGGCGAGCGGCTGGGTCCTCGACGGGATCTCCTGGTACTACCTGGATCCGGCGACGGGCGTCATGGCGACCGGCTGGGTAAAGGACGGTGACACCTGGTACTACCTCAACCCCACCACCGGCAAGATGATGACGGGGTGGCTCAAGGACGGCGGTGCCTGGTACTACCTCAAGACCGGAAGCGGCGCGATGGCCACGGGCCGACTGCGCATC
>JAHACW010000027.1 GCA_018375675.1 Actinomyces sp.
CAACCTCGAAGAGGGCGAGACCCTCGAGGTCACCGAGCGCTGGCCGATCCACCGTCAGCCCCCGGCCTTTGACCAGCTCGAGGCGCGCACCAAGATGTTCGAGACCGGCATCAAGGTCATCGACCTGCTGACCCCCTACGTGCAGGGTGGCAAGATTGGCCTCTTCGGCGGTGCGGGCGTCGGTAAGACCGTCCTCATCCAGGAGATGATTCAGCGCGTGGCTCAGGACCACGGCGGCGTTTCCGTGTTCGCCGGTGTCGGCGAGCGTACCCGTGAGGGCAACGACCTCATCGGCGAAATGGAAGAGGCGGGCGTCTTCGACAAGACCGCCCTCGTCTTCGGCCAGATGGACGAGCCGCCGGGCACGCGTCTGCGCATTGCCCTGACGGGACTGACCATGGCGGAGTACTTCCGCGATGTCCAGCACCAGGACGTCCTCCTGTTCATCGACAACATCTTCCGCTTCACCCAGGCGGGCTCCGAGGTTTCCACGCTGCTGGGCCGCATGCCCTCGGCCGTGGGTTACCAGCCCAACCTGGCTGACGAGATGGGTCTTCTCCAGGAGCGCATCACCTCGGCCGGCGGCCACTCGATCACCTCGCTGCAGGCGATCTACGTTCCCGCCGACGACTACACCGACCCGGCTCCGGCGACGACCTTCGCCCACCTGGATGCGACGACCGAGCTCTCCCGTGAGATTGCGGCCAAGGGTATTTACCCGGCCGTGGATCCGCTGGCCTCGACCTCGCGTATCCTCGACCCGGCCCTCGTGGGCCGCGAGCACTACGACGTCGCCACGCACGTCAAGGCCATCCTGCAGAAGAACAAGGAACTGCAGGACATCATCGCCATCCTCGGTGTCGACGAGCTGAGCGAGGACGACAAGGTCACCGTCGCGCGCGCACGCCGCATCGAGCAGTTCCTGTCGCAGAACATGTACATGGCCGAGAAGTTCACGGGCGTGCCCGGTTCAACCGTGCCGCTGTCGGAGACCATTGAGGCGTTCAAGCGTATCGCCGAGGGCTACTACGACGATGTTCCGGAGCAGGCGTTCTACAACTGCGGCGGCATTGACGACCTGGAGCGCAACGCTCACGAGCTGGCCAAGGAAGCCTGATGGCATCGGGCAAGTCCTTGCAGGTCGAGGTGGTCTCCCACGAGGGACGCCTGTGGCACGGCGCGGCCGCGTCCGTCCAGTTTCCGACGGTCGACGGAAGCCTCGGCGTGCTGCCGGGGCGTCAGCCCCTCCTCGCTCAGCTGAGCGAGGGAACCGTGACTGTATCGCGCGCGGACGAGGTCGTGTCCTTCCAGGTCAGTGGGGGATTCGCCTCAGTCGACTCGGATTTCGTCACGGTCGTGGCCGACCACGCTACAGTGGCAGAACAGTAAGTCGACGCAACGCGAGGAGGACCTCATGAGCCTGATGACGATTGTGATCTGGTGTGCGGTTCTCCTCGCGTGCGCGGGGGCGATCCTGTGGGCGTACATGAATGTGCGCGCCCGCAGGATCGTTTCGCGTTTGGGGGCGTTCCGCTGTTGGTCGCGCCCGGACGTTCACTCGGGGTGGACGGCCGGCATCGGCGTGTACGGCGTCGAGGACCTGTCGTGGTATCGACTGGTGGGGTTTACCTTCAAGCCGGTGTATTCGATCCCGCGTCGGGGCATGGAGGTCTCTGCCCCGATTGCGCACTCGGCCGACGGTTCCGTCGTCGAGGTGCGCTTGGCGTACGGTGACCATCGTTACGAGGTGGCCGTCGAACGCTTGACATATAACGGATTGGTCTCCTGGGTGGAGTCTGGTCCTCCGCGCCTCGTGTGAGCAGGATTGGTAAGCTCACGGGGTGCGTATTGTTATTGCTACCTGCACCGTTGATTATTCCGGTCGCCTGAGCGCCCACCTGGACCCTGCCAAGCGCGTCATCATGCTCAAAGGTGACGGCTCGGTCCTCATCCATTCCGAGGGCGGTTCCTACAAGCCGCTTAACTGGATGACGGCCCCCTGCACGGTTTCCATGGGGGAACCCGGCGAGGACGAGGAAGGCGTCGAGCAGGTCTGGACGGTTCAGGCCGACAAGACTGACGACAAGCTGATTATCCGCATCCACGACGTGATCGCGGATGTCACCGAGGACCTGGGTGTCGACCCCGGCCTCGTGAAGGACGGCGTGGAGGCGCACCTGCAGGAGCTCCTCGCGGAGCAGGTGCCCCAGATCCTGGGTGAGGGCTGGGAGCTGGTGCGCCGCGAGTTCCCCACGCCCGTGGGCCCGGTGGACCTCATGGTGCGCGACGCCGACGGCAACCACGTGGCGATCGAGGTGAAGCGCCGCGGCGGCATCGACGGCGTCGAACAGCTGACGCGCTATCTGTCGCTGCTGGGGCGCGATGCGCTTCTGGGCGACGTGACCGGTATTTTCGCGGCGCAGGAGATCACGAAGCAGGCGCGCACTCTCGCCGAAGATCGCGGTATCCGCTGCGTGGTCCTGGACTACGACGCGATGCGCGGTGTGGATGACCCCGAGTCTCGACTGTTCTGATGGACGCATCCCTGAGGGTGAGCCTGGGGAGAATTATCGCCCAAGGACTCGTACCTGCGACCGCGGCGCGCTCGCCGCTTGACGCCGTGAAGAACCTGGCTGCACTGCAAGGTCAGCAGGCGAGCGCGATCCCGTGGGCGATTGGCGTGCGCTGCAAGGGAGTGTCGCGTGCTCGCGTCGAGGAGTCGTTCGCGCGAGGTGAACTGGTTCGTTCCTGGCCGATGCGCGGTACCGTTCACGTCACGAGTGCCCGTGACCACCATTGGCTGCGTCGTTTGCTGCGTCACCGGCGTGCGGCCTGGGAACGGCAGGCGCTTTCTCTGGGCCTCGATGATGCTCTCGTCGAGCGTGCGGCGCAGGTTGCGTGTGACCTGCTGGAGGCCTCGCCCCTGGGAGTGAGCCGCGTCGAGCTTGTCGAGGCGTGGGGCAGTAGTGGGATCGATACAGTGACGGCTTCCTCCTCCCAGGAAGGGCTACGGCGTCGCCACCTCATCATGCGCCTCAATCTGGATGGTGTGATTACCGCGGGGCCTGTGCGCGCGGGCGAACACCTGATTGTCGACGCGCGCTCACTTCCGGCCGCTCCCGGAGTCGCGAAGGGAGAGCCTGGGCATGAAGAAGCCCTCGCGGTCCTCGCAGCGCGTTACGCATGGGGGCACGGTCCCATCGACGAGGCCGACCTGGCTAGGTGGACCGGGCTGACTCTCACCGAAGCGCGTCGAGCCTTGGCCGGAGCGCGTGTGGCGGGGGAGAGCGTAGGCCTTCCTCTTGCGGAATATGGAGGTGGTCTGGCTCGCGCAGATCTCGCAGATCTCGTGGAAGACTTGCGCGCTGAGGCGGAGGCGATGCGCGCTCTTCCTTCATTTGATGAGTTACATGTCGGCTACAGGGACCGCTCCTGCCTGACGGATGAGGCCGGGGAGGCGTTGATCTGTCCGGCGAAGAACGGCATGTTCCGTCCAATCGTCGTCGAGGGTGGTCGAGTGGTGGCCGTGAGAGCACCGGGGCGCGAGATTGTGATGGTGAAGGGATACGAGTCGCGGCAACGACTTGCTGCGCGTGCGTTTGACGACTGGGAGAAATGGTTGTCCGAGACACAGCAGTGAAGTGTCAGGTGTGCCACAATTAATGCATGACTACTTCTGTGTTGCGTGGCCGTCTGGTTCTCGAAGATACCGTCGTTGAGGATGGAATTATCGAGTTCGACGGCGCCACTATTACCCGTGTGTGTCCCGTTTCCGAGTACGAGGGCGAGGCGCCCGAGGCCAGCGATGCGACCTACCTGCCCGGCCTCGTCGATGTGCACTGCCACGGCGGCGGCGGAGAGTCCTTCCCCAACGCCGAAACCGCCGAGGAAGCCCTTGTTGCTGTCCTCGAGCATCGCCGTCACGGTACGACTTCCCTGGTCGCATCCTGCGTGACCGCCTCCGCCGAGGTGCTGCGTGCGCGCGCAAAGACCCTGGCTGAGCTGGCGAAGGCCGACGAGCTCGCCGGTATCCACTTCGAGGGTCCCTTCGTCTCCCACGAGCGCTGCGGCGCCCAGGATCCGACGTTTATCGTCGATCCCGACGCGGACCTGACGCGCACCCTCATCGAGGACTGCCAGGGCTACGCGCTGTCCATGACGCTTGCCCCCGAGAAGCCGGGCGCCTACGGACCCGGCTCGGTCGCCGAGGCCCTCATTGACGGGGGAGCGCTGCCGTCGTGGGGACACACCGATTCCAACTCGGTGAAGGCTCGCGAGGCCCTGGCCTACTCGCGTGAGCGTTTCGCGCAGGTGGAGACCAAGCGCGGCCCCCGTGCGACGATCACCCACCTGTTCAACGGCATGCGTCCGTTGCACCACCGCGACACCGGCCCGATCGCCGAGTTCCTCTCGGATGCAGCGCGCGGTGGAGCCGTCGCCGAGCTGATCTGCGACTCCATCCACGTCGATCCTTCGCTCGTGCGCGACGTGTACGAGCTGGTGGGCCGTGAGCACGTCGTGCTCATTACCGACGCAATGGCTGCCGCCGGCATGGCCGACGGGCAGTACACACTCGGCCCCCAGGACGTCATCGTGAAGGACGGTGTCGCTCGTCTGGCTCACGGTAACTCCATCGCCGGCGGTACGGCACACCTCATGGACTGCGTGCGCGTCGCCGTCACCAAGGGCGGGATCCCGCTGGTCGACGCCGTGTACATGGCCTCCGTTCAGGGAGCCACCATCCTGGGCGACGATACGATCGGCTCGCTCGCGGCCGGAAAGAAGGCCGACATCGTCGAGGTCGACTCTGACCTCGCCGTGCGCCGCGTCTGGCGACGTGGCACTGTGGTTGCGTGAGAGGCAAACGAAGCAAGAAACGACCGTGGGGCGAGGCGCGTCCATTGCAGATGGACCGCCTCGCCTCCGTGCCGCGTACGGAACGTGGCCCTGACGGCGGCGATTATCAGGTGCGCCGCCTGCCCGGTTCAGCGAAGGAATACACCTGTCCGGCCTGCTTGCGTCCGATTCCCGCGGGGACAGCGCACGTCGTCGCGTGGCCCGAAGAAGCACCCTTCGGCCTGCCGCAGGGGGTCGAGGGGCGTCGCCACTGGCACTCGGAGTGCTGGCGGCGAGGACTGCGTCCCCTGTAATGCGCGGATGTGATGCATCACTGCCCCGCGTGCGAATTCGGCCGTCAACGGGGTTAGCACGTAAAGTGGAGCCTGAAGAATGCCCGCAGTGTGGGTGTTGGACGTGAGGAGCAACCGTGGAACTCTTTAAGCGATACGTGGCGGCATCGTCGATGGGCGTTGTGGCTCTCGTATGCGTGCTCGTCGGGCTGCTCGGTGTGACCGTGCTGCGGCCGCCGACGCATCAGGTCTCGTCGGTCGTGTCTGCGACCGATCTGATCATGACGCGCGGCAACGTGCTGTCGATCGTGAAGGACGACGTGACGGTCACCGCGACGTCGAAGTCGGGTGCGCCCGTGACGCTGAGTATCGGCACCACGCAGGACGTCAAGGGTTGGATCGGCGACGCCGCCTACACCGAGGTCATCGGCGTGGAGTCCGACCGTACGAAGCTGAAGGCCGAGTCGCACGATGCGATTGGCCCGTCTCGCGTCCCGTCGCCCAGCCCGGCCCAGTCCGGAGCACAGTCGGGCGTCCAGTCCGGTGCGCAGCCCCTCGCCGAGCCGTCGTCCGCCGACCTCGTGCAGCAGCTGGCCTCCTCCGACATGTGGTTCAAGCAGGCCAGCGGTGAGGGCACCGTGAGCCTGGACCTCGAAAACGTTCCGTCGGGTCGTTCCGCTCTTGCTGCGTCGGCCGCTGGCCCCGGCGACCTGACGCTGACGCTGACCTGGAAGGTCGAGCAGACCAACACCCTCGCCATCATTGCGTTCCTCGCCGCCTGCGTCTTCGCGCTGATTGCCCTCGCGCTGTTCCTCACGCGTTGGCAGCTGCTGCGTCTGCGTAAGATTCGCGAGGCCCGCATCGAGGAGCGCCGTAAGGCCGATTCCCTCGAGACCTCCTCGATCAACTCCGCCGCCGTCGCCGAGCGCATTGCGGCCGCCCGTGAGGCTGCCCCGGTGGCCGTCGCGGCATCCGAGCCGGCAAAGGCCGACGAGCCATCCGTGGATGAGACGGAGCAGCGTGAGGCTGAGGCCGACGAGCAGCCCGACGACAACGCTCCCACGTGGGGCGCTGCCGCCTTCGCGTCCGGGAAGAACGACGCCGAGGATGCTGAAGCTCCCGTCGCAGAGGTCGACGAGGCCGTGGCCGACGAGGCCGTGGCCGAGGATGACGCCGAGGTCGCGCCCGCTGACGAGGCCCCCGCGCAGCCCGCCGAGGCCTCGGACGTGAACGCCGAGCAGGCACAGCCCTCCATCGATACCTCCGACGAGTACGTCCCGGATCCGCTGACCGACACCTTCGAGCGTCGCGGCCGCCACGGCCTCGACAATGGTCCGATCGATCAGGACCCGCCGGAGCGCGCCACGACCGACACCGGCGTCATCGATCTGTCCGGTATCCGCGGTGGCCGCACGCTGCCGTCGCGCCGCGCCCTGCGCGAAGCCCGCAACAACGGCGAGCAGGTCGTCGTGGTGGACGGCCAGGAATTCAACACGGGCCTCATCCCGGTGACGCGTCCTCGGGGCGCTGAGCAGGCTCCCGCGCCGACGTCGGCCCCCGATGACGACGCATCCTCGACGGGCGGCTGGACCTCGATCATGTCCGGCTGGCTGAAGGACCGCCAGGAAGGTAAGTGATGAAACGACGTACCCTCGCCGCCGCTGCGGCCGCCCTACTGATGACTTCCGCGCTGGGGATGAGCGCGTGCTCGAATGAGATCGTCGCCCAGTCGGGTGAGGAGGCGCAGAGCGCCGCGAACCTCGACCTCGAGCGCATCTCGTCCGTGCTCGATGCGACCGGTAAGGCCATGACGACGGCCGACGAGTCGCTGAATGCCCAGGACCTGTCCGGACGCGTCTCCCAGGGAGCCCTGGCGTTCCGCACGGCTCAGTACGCGTACGCCACGGCCTCGGGCCAGGCCCCTCAGGCCCTGGACTTCACGCCGGCCTCGCTGGCCATCACGAACTCCGACTCCTGGCCTCGTGCGATCTTCAATATCTCCGAGTCCTCCTCGACGGCCCTGCCCGTGGTGCAGGTCTACGTGCAGGATTCCGCGCGTTCGGACTACCAGCTGACGAACTACGCTCGTCTCCTGGGCGGTACCCAGCTGACCCTGCCCCCCGTGGGAACCGGTTCGGCCTACGTGACCGGTACTTCCGAGGGCTTCGCGGTGAGCCCTGAAGCTGCGCTCGCTCAGTACATCACGATGCTGAACTCGGGCAACCAGGACACGACGCAGTTCGTCGCTGACGACTTCACGAAGACCTACCTGTCGAACGTCAGCGATTTGAACTCCTCGGTGAGTGCTGCCGGCAGCGTGACCGCCGCGGCGACCGCGACGGATTACCCGATCTCCGGCCTGGTGCTCCAGGACGGCTCCGCTTTGGTTGCGGCCAACTTCAAGTTCACGCTGACCTACCAGCGTACGGTCGCGGGCGCGACCATGAACCTGGGCGGTAAGACGGCGACGATGAGTGCTGATGGCACGACTGTCGAAGGCACCGCTACTGCGGAGTACCTGGCGACGATCCTGATGCGCATTCCGTCGAAGACTGCGGGGGGACTTCCCCAGATCGTTGGCGGCGAGTACGCCATTGTGTCCGTGGCGCTCGATCCTTCGTCGAGCCCGGGCTGATTTTCACCCACAGCGCACACGTCGTCCCCGCGGCTTAGAGTCGTGGGGACGACGCATATCATCGTTCTTAGTAACAACTGTTTTGACGAAGAGGACACCATGACCACGCCTGACCCTCGTCCCGCATCCGAGGCGACGCCCATGCCCGCAGACTCGCACGGCGCAGTCGACCTGTCGGCACGTTCAAGCGCACCCGCTCCCGAGGAGTCTGCCGCTCCCGCAGCGGGGGAGGGCCTGCACATCCCGCTCATCACCACCACGGACGAGGAGAACTTCCAGGACGTCATGTCCACATCCCAGGCCGTGCCGGTCATCATGGTCATGTGGTCTCCGCGCTCGCTTGAATCCAAGCCGACACTGGCCATGCTCGAAGAGATCGCGCGCGAGCAGGCGGGCAAGTTCCAGCTGGTCGAGGTCGACATCGACAAGGCCCCCGCAATCGCCCAGGCATTCCAGATCCAGGGCGTGCCCACGGTCGTCGCCCTCGTCGGCGGGCGTCCGGTTCCGCTGTTCCAGGGTGCGGCAGCGAAGGAACAGGTGCTCCCCATCGTGACGCAGGTGCTCGAGGCCGCCGCGCAGATGGGCGTCACCGCACGTATTGCTGTGGCCGCTGAGGACACCGTCGCCCCCACCCCGCCCGAGCATGAGGCCCCCCGGGCCGCCGAGGCCGCTGGGAACCTTGACGCGGCCATCGCCGGCTGGGAGAAGGTTATCGAGCTGAATCCGCGCGACGAGGACGCGAAGTCTCACCTGTCCCGCGTGCGTTTCGCGGCGCGCGCCGCGCAGGCCGATGCCGCCGATCCTGCGGCCCGCGCGGATGCCATGTTCGCTGCGGGCGACGCCGCTGGAGCCTTCGACGTGCTGCTCGATCTGTTGGCGGCTACGAAGGATGACGAGGAGCGCGACGCTCTGCGCCTGCGTCTCCTGGACCTCTTCCGGGTCGCGGGATCGACGCCCGAGGTCTCCAAGGCCCGCACGCGCCTGGCGATGCTCCTCATGTGATACCGTCGTGCACACGCACAGTTGCGGAGAGGGGCCGTCATCATGGCAGCATGGATCATCGTCGCAGTCGTGTTCGTCTTGGTCGTCGTGTGGTACGGATGGCATTCCACGCACAACGAACTGACGAAGAAGATCAACCGCGAGACCGATCCGGAGGCCAGGCGCGAACTGATCAAGCTGCAAGGGCAGATCGACCGGGGGAGGGCGGGCTTCTAAAGCTCGCACACTGCCGCGTACGCCAGCTCGGCACCTTGACGACGAGGCAACGGATGAGGCCGGAGCAGGAATCCCTGCTCCGGCCTCGTCGTATCAGCCTACGGCGTCAGTGCACCTGCGAGGCCGGCACCAGCCACACGGCGCCCAGCGGCGGCACGCGCAGCGACGCGGAGACCGGGCGGCCGTTCCACGGGGTGTCCTCGGCGATGATTGTGCCGACGTTGACGACGCCCGAGCCGCCGAATTCCTCGGAGTCGGTGTTCAGGATCTCGACCCACTCGCCGCCGAAGGGCAGGCCCACGCGGTAGCCCTCGTGCGGGTTGCCGGCGAAGTTCGAGATGCACACGACGACCTCGCGGTTGCCCGCATCGTCCGAACCCTTACGCAGGTAGGAGATGAGGTTGTGGTCGCCGTCCGAGGCGTCGATCCACTCGAAGCCCGTGTAGTCGTCGTCCCACATGGCGGGGGAGGACGCGTAGATCTTGTTGAGGCGCTCCACCAGAGCGGCGACGCCGGCGTGGCCCTCCTGATCCAGCAGCCACCAGTCGAGGGAGTAGGACTCGTTCCACTCCTGCTCCTGGGCGATCTCCTGGCCCATGAAGAGGAGCTGCTTGCCCGGGTGGCTCCACTGGTAGGCGTACAGCGAACGCAGGCCCGCGAGGCGCTGCCACTTGTCGCCGGGCATCTTCGAGATGAGCGAGCCCTTGCCGTGCACAACCTCGTCGTGCGACAGCGGCAGCACGTAGTTCTCTGAGAAGGCGTAGACCAGCGAGAAGGTGAGCTCGCCGTGGTGCCAGCGGCGGTTGACCGGATCCTCGCTCAGGTAGCGCAGGGTGTCGTTCATCCAGCCCATGTTCCACTTCATGCCGTAGCCGAGGCCGCCGCCGGAAGTCGGGGCGGTCACGCCGGGCCATGCCGTGGACTCCTCGGCGATCATGATGATGCCGGGGTGACGACGGTACGCGGTCGCGTTGGCTTCCTGGATGAACTCGATGGCCTCCAGGTTCTCGCGGCCACCGTACTGGTTGGGACGCCACTGGCCGTCCTTGCGCGAGTAATCCAGGTACAGCATCGAGGCCACGGCGTCGACGCGCAGGCCGTCGATGTGGAAGTCCTCGAGCCAGTACAGGGCGTTGGCGACCAGGAAGTTACGCACCTCGCGGCGGCCGAAGTTGAAGACGTAGGTGCCCCAGTCGGGGTGCTCGCCGCGCAGCGGGTCCGGGTCCTCGTACAGCGGGGTGCCGTCGAAGCGAGCCAGCGCGAAGTCATCCTTGGGGAAGTGGGCGGGGACCCAGTCCAGGATGACGCCGATGCCCTCGCGGTGGAAAGCGTCCACCAGGTAGCGGAAGTCGTCCGGGGTGCCGTAGCGCGAGGAGGGCGCGTAGTAGGAGGTCACCTGGTAGCCCCACGAGCCACCGAAGGGGTGCTCGGCCAGCGGCATGAACTCCACGTGCGTGAAGCCCATCTGCTTGACGTAGGGGACCAGCTCGTCGGCCAGCTCGCGGTAGCCCAGGCCCTGACGCCAGGAGCCCGCGTGGACCTCGTAGATGGACATCGGGCCGTCGTGGACGTTGCGCTCACGGCGCGCCTGCATCCACTCCTGGTCGCTCCACTCGTGGAAGTAGTCGGTGACGACCGAGGCCGTGGCCGGGGGAATCTCGGTGGCGCGGGCCACCGGGTCGGCCTTCTCGAACCAGTTGCCGCCGGGGCCCTGGATCTCGAACTTGTAGCGGGCGCCAACGCCGACCTCGGGAACGAAGATCTCCCACACGCCGGATGAACCCAGCGAACGCATGGAGGTCTGCGTGCCGTCCCAGTAGTTGAACTCGCCGACGACGCGCACGGCGCGGGCGTTGGGGGCCCACACGGCGAATGCGGTACCGGTGGTCTCACCCAGCTCGTCGGTGTAGGTCTTCACGTGCGCGCCCAGAACCTTCCACAGGTCCTCATGGCGGCCCTCGGAGATCAGGTAGGTGTCCATCTCGCCCAGGGTCGGCAGGTAACGGTAGGGATCGTCGCGCACGATCGTGTCCTCGCCATAGGTGACGGACACGCGGTAGGCGGTGATCTCCTTGCCGGGCAGGGCCGCGACCCAGATGCCGCCGCGCTCGTGCGTCGCAGCGTAGGCGCCGGTGGGGGTGATGATGTCGACCGCGTCGGCCAGGTGCGCGACGACTCGGATGGTGACACCGTCGTCACCGAGGTGGGCGCCCAGCACAGAGTGGGGCGAGTAGTAGGAGCCTGAGGCAACGGCGTCGAGAATGTCGTCATTGACCGGGATCGGCGTAAGTTCGAAGCTCATGGATGTTCCTTACTCCAGAAGGGTGAACCGCTCAGTTCACTGGTGTTGATTAGTCTAACGTCTGACCGGCAAAAAAGGGAGCCGGGTCTCATATTGGCGGGGGTTATGGAGGGGTGTCGTGCGCCCGGCGCGGTGACGTGGTAGCGCCGGGCACACGAGCCTCGTTAGGCCTGTGCCCAGGGCGAAGAGTGCGCGGGCTCGACCTTGAAGACGTGGCCGAGGCGCGTCACGGGGGACAGCGACACCCAGTTGGACGAGCCCCACACGTAGGAGCGTCCGTCCAGCTCGTCGACGACCGTAATGTGACCACCCGGGGTGGCCAGGCCCATCGCCTCCAGATCGAGCTCAACCGAGGCGTCCACGCCGTGGTGCGGATCCAGGGAGATCACGCAGATCACGGTGTCGGGTTTGCCGTCCGACGTGAACTTGCCGGGCATCTGACGGGAGAACGCGATGAGGCGATCCGAGGAGGTCGGGTGGATGCGGATCTGGTGGAGCTGGCGCAGCGCGGGGTGCTTGGCTCGCGCGGCGTTGAGCAGCGTGAACAGGCGCGAGATGCCGATCGGCTCGGCGTCCTCCCAGCGGCGCGGGCGGAACTCGTACTTCTCGTTGTCGTTGGGCTCCTGGTACGTGCCGCGCGGCTCGTTCTCCACGAATTCGTAGCCGGAGTAGATGCCCCACGTGGGCGCACCCAGCGCGGCCAGCATCGCGCGGATCGCGAAGATCGCGGTGCCGCCGTCCCACATCTGCGGGGTGAGGATGTCGTGCGTTGTGGGCCAGAAGGCGGGGCGCATGAGGTGCGCCGTCTCTTCGGAGACCTCACGCAGGTACTCTTCGATTTCCTCCTTGGCGGTCCTCCACGCGAAGTACGTGTAGGACTGGTCGAAGCCGATCGCGCCGAGTGTGCGCATCATGGCCGGGCGCGTAAAGGCCTCGGCCAGGAAGAGCGTGCCCGGGTACTGCGCCTTGATGTCGGCCAGCAGGCGCTCCCAGAAGGGGATGGGCTTCGTGTGCGGGTTGTCGACGCGGAAGATCGTCACGCCGTGGTTGATCCACAGCTCGATGACGTCGCGCACGGCCTGGTAGATGCCCTCCGGGTCGTTGTCGAAGTTCAGGGGGTAGATGTCCTGGTACTTCTTCGGCGGGTTCTCCGCGTAGGCGATGGTGCCGTCGGCGCGCGTCGTGAACCACTCGGGATGTTCCTTCACCCACGGGTGGTCGGGGGAGCACTGGAGGGCCAGATCGAGAGCGACCTCCAGACCGAGGCCTCGGGCGCGCTCAACGAAGCGGTCGAAGTCGGCAAAGTCGCCGAGCTCGGGGTGAATGGCGTCGTGGCCGCCCTCGGGGGAGCCGATGCCGTAGGGCGAACCCGGATCGCCGGGGGCGGCCTCCAGGGAGTTGTTCTTGCCCTTGCGGTGCGTCGTGCCGATCGGGTGGATCGGGGTCAGGTAGACGACATCGAAGCCCATGCCGGCGATGCGCGGCAGTTCGTTGGCGGCGCCCGCGAGCGTGCCGGAGACCCACGTGCCGTCCGGGCGCTGGAAGGCACCCGCGGAGCGCGGGAAGATCTCGTACCACGCGCCCGCCAGGGCCTTCGTGCGGGCCACGTCGAGCGGGTAGACGCGGGAGGAATCCAGCAGGTCACGCAGCGGGTGGTCGCGGAAGATGAGGCGGACTCGCGAGGAGATGCCTGCGGAGAGGCGCTGCTGGGCGGAATGGCTCGTGTCGCGCAGGCGGCGCGCCGCGTCGGTCAGGACGTCAATGTCCGAGGCCGGGGGACGCTTCTGGGAGGGGTTGCCGTAGGCGGTGCCTTCGGCCGCGCGCTCCATGAGGAGGGCGCCCTCCTCGAGCATGAGCTCGACGTCGACGCCGGCGCCGACCTTTACCGTCGCGTCGTGGCGCCAGGTGGCGTAGGGGTCGGACCAGGAGTCGATGCGGAAGGACCAGGCGCCGGGGGTGTCGGCGGCGACCCAGGCCTCGTAGCGGTCCAGGCCGGGGGCAATGTCGACCATGCGGGTGCGGGAGTATTCACCTCCGTCCGGGCGCAGCAGGACGGCCTCGGCGGCGAATGCGTCGTGTCCTTCGCGGAAAACGGTCGCACGAATGGGGAAAGGCTCGCCTTCGGTCGCCTTGGCGGGAAGCGTGCCGTCTTCGATGACGGGGAACACTTCGATGATCGGGATACGGGGCAACAGTTTCTCGCTCACGGGACCCACAGTAGCCTATGGATGCGCGCCCGTGAAAGTCAGGCCCACGCCTCGGCATCGGAGACGATGTCCATATGATCTGTCAAGATTTTAACTGTCGCTTGAAAGCGCAAAATTCCAACAGAAACAACGGAGGGTAGTCCCTGGATGTCCAGGAACTACCCTCCGTCTGTGAACGAGATGCTCAGCTGCCGCTGTTGAGCGCTGCGACGATCGCCACTCAGGACAAGATGCGGAAGAAGAACGTCACCACGAGGGCGATGAGAGACCATATGAGCGCGGCGCGCGCGAAGTTACGCTTCGACGGCGCGGCGCTGGAGCCGAAGGCGAGCACCAGTAGGTAGATGACGCCGATCACTGGGATGCCGCACACGAAGAGGGTGAGCATCCACGAGCCGACGGACTCGTCGGGATATTCGGTGTATTCGTCGTAGGCCATAGTTGTCTCCAATGATGTAGTGAGTGATGGGTTAGTAGACCATCTGCATGGCGGTGCGAACCTCGGACAGGGTCTGATCAGCCTGTTCGCCCGCGCGCTCGTTGCCGGCGTGCAGGATGGACAGCAGGTAGTCCTCGTTCGCGATGAGCTCGGCGCGGCGAGACCGCAGGGGAGCGAGCATCTCATTGAGGGACTCGGTGACGAGGGACTTGAGCATGCCGGCACCCGAGTCCCCGATGCGGTCCGCGATCACCTCGGGGGCCTCTCCGGTGGCCAGGGAGGCCAGCATGAGGAGGTTGGAGACCTCGGGGCGCCCCTCGGGATCGAAGGTGATGCGGCGCTCGGCGTCGGTCTTCGCCTTCTTGAGGATCTTTGCGGTCTCGTCCGCGGTCATACGAAGCTCGATCGTATTGCCGCGCGACTTCGACATCTTCTGGCCGTCCGTGCCCAGCAGCAGCGGGACCTCGGAGAGGAGGGCCTCGGGGCGGGGGAACACGGGGCGCTCGGGGGTGGCGCGGCCGTAGCGCTTGTCGAAGCGCTGGGCGATGAGGCGAGCCTGCTCCAGGTGCGGGAGCTGGTCCTGGCCCACGGGCACGATGTTCGCCTTGCAGAAGAGGATATCAGCTGCCTGGTGGACCGGGTAGGTCAGCATGAGGCCCGTCATGGCGCGGCCCTCGGTCGCCTCCAGCTCAGCCTTCACGGTCGGGTTGCGGTGTAGCTCCGACTCGGTGACCAGGGAGAGGAAGGGCAGCATCAGCTGGTTGAGGGCCGGGACCGCCGAGTGGTTGAAGATCGTGGAGCGCTCGGGGTCGATGCCCGCGGCCAGGTAGTCGGCGACGAGGCCGAGGACGCGCTCACGGATCGGGCCCACGCCGTCGCGGTCGGTGATCACCTGGTAGTCGGCGACCAGAACCCAGGTCTCAACCCCGCGGTTCTGCAGCAGCACGCGGTTACGCAGCGTGCCGAAGTAGTGGCCGAGGTGCAGATGTCCCGTCGGACGGTCGCCCGTGAGAATCCGGAAACGCGAGGGGTCCTGGTCGATCGCCAGGTCGATCTCGGCGCTGCGGGCCTTCGAACGGGCCAGCGAGGCATCGGAGGTTGCGGTTTCCAGGGCATCTTCACTGCGAGTCATGCGTGAATCCTATCCAATGTGTGAGTGACGGGGGAATGGAAGAGGGGTCAGCTCTCGGGCTGGAACGCCACGTCGGAGAGCAGGATGGTGACGGAGAGGGGCTCGATTGTCAGCGTCGAACGCGGGGTCACGTGCTCGACCTCGAGGGAGAGCTCGGCAGGGTTGAGGGTGGAGCCGACGCCGCCGTCTGCAGGAGTGGCCCACACGGTCGAGTAGGCGACAAGCCAGTCCAGGTCGTGGCCTGCGGGCAGGGTGACCTCGGCGCTGTCCAGGTTCGCGTTGATGATGATGAGCGCGTCGCGGTCACCCCACGTCACGCCCGAGCGCAGCATTTGGAACGTGCGGTGGCGCCAGTCCGTCCAGCCGTAGTCCGGCATGGGTGTGCCCTGGGTGGTGTACCAGGACAGGTCGGCGATCGTGTCACCGTTGCGAGGGCTGCCGGTCGCGAAACGGTCGGGACGCAGAACCGGGTGGGCCTTGCGCAGGGCGATCAGCCACGAGACAGCATCAATCTGCGCGTGCTGACTCTCGGCCAGCTCCCAGTCGACCCAGGAGATCGGGTCGTCCTGGCAGTAGGCGTTGTTGTTGCCGTACTGGGTGCGGCCGAACTCGTCGCCGCCCGTCAGCATCGGTGTACCCGAAGAGACGAACATGGTGGCCAGAATGTTGCGCTGGGAGCGCGCCCGCAGGTCAGCGATCGTCATGTCGGAGAGAATCGCGTAGGGGGTGTCGGCGCTCGGGTGCGTGCCGTTCGAAGCAAGCGTTCCCTCCACGCCGTGGTTCCACGAGCGGTTGTCATCCGACCCGTCCCGGTTGTTCTCCAGGTTTGCCGTGTTGTGCTTGCGGTCGTAGGCGGTCAGATCCGCGAGCGTGAAGCCGTCGTGGGCGGTCACGAAGTTGATCGACGCGCGGGGGCCGCGCAGACGGCCCAGGCCGTGTTCGAAGACGTCCTGGGAGCCGGACAGGCGGGTCGCGAGATCGTTGGGACCGGAGACGATATGGCCCGAGGCCTGGGCGCGCACGTCCGCGAGCCAGAAGTTGCGCAGGGCGCCACGGTAGTGGTCGTTCCACTCGGAGAAGGGGACGGGGAAGTTACCCGTCTGCCAGCCGCCCGGACCCACGTCCCACGGCTCGGCGATCAGCTTCGAGTGGGCCAGGACCTCGTCCGTCGCCATCGCGATGAGAAGCGGGTGCATGGGGCTGAAACCCGTCGAAAAACGGCCGAGCGTGGCCGCCAGATCGAAGCGGAAGCCATCCACGCCCATCTCGCGCACCCAGTAGCGCAACGAGTCCATCACCATCTGGATGGACTTCGGATGATCCATGTTGACCGTGTTGCCCGTGCCGGTCACGTCGATCGTCTGGACCGGACGCGAGGAGGTGTGACGGTAGTACATGTCGGAGTCGAGGCCGCGCCAGGACAGGGACGGACCGGCGTCGCCGCCCTCGCACGTGTGGTTGTAGACGACGTCGAGGATGACCTCGATACCCGCCTGATGCAGGAGTGAGACCATGCCGCGGAACTCGTCGACGACCGCCTGGGCGCCGCGCTCGCGTGAGGCCTCGGTGGCGTAGGAGGGCTCGGGGGCGAAGAAGGAGAGGGTGGAGTAGCCCCAGTAGTTCGTCAGGCCTCGTTCGGTGAGGAAGGGCTCGTCGCACTTCGCATGGACGGGCAGTAGCTCGACGGCGGTGACGCCCAGGTCCTTCAGGTAGGACACGGAGGCCGGGTGAGCCAGGCCTGCGTAGGTGCCGCGCAGCTCCGCGGGCACGCCGGGCATGTTCTTCGTGAAGCCCTTGACGTGGATCTCGTAGATGACGGTGGTCTCCCACGGAACGTGAGGCTGCGGCGCGATCGGGAAGGAGGGCTCCACGACGACCGAGCGCGGCATATACGGCGCGGAGTCGAGGGGGGAGCGACGCAGGGGGTACTCGGAGGGGTAGAGGTCCTCATCCACGGAGTGCGCGTAGACCGCAGGCTTCATGTCCACCACGCCGTCGAGGCCTCGGCCGTAGGGGTCGAGGAGGAGCTTATGCGAGTTGTAGAACTTACCCCCGTCCGGATCCCAGGTGCCGTGCACGCGGAAACCGTAGCGGGTGCCCGCACCGTATCCGGGGATGTGACCATGCCAGATGCCGGTCTTCGGGCCGAGCAGTGCGAAGCGGGTCTCAGCCCCGGCCTCGTCGAAGATGCACATGTCCACGCCGGAGGCTGCCCTGGCGACCACGGCGACATCGAGACCGTCGCCCGATGGGAAAACCCCCAGACGGGTGGGAACGGGATTAGGTTCGGTGACGCGCACGATGGGGACGCTGGACGAGCCGGAACGCTCGGACATATAAAAGTGCCTCTTTCTTAGAGTTTATTGGCTGCACCATAGCCTGATAGATGCAGCCATGATCCATCATACGTGACCGTTAATTAAGCGGTCGGATTAGGGGGCCAGCTGAGGGTATGAACAGCGGCACGCGCTGGTGAGGCAACCCTCATATATATGGGCGTGCTGCGCAGAATGTGGCACGCTAGAAGTCATGAGAATTGTCGTGTGTGTGAAGCATGTCCCCGACATGCAGTCCGAACGCCGTTTTGAGGGCGGCCGCCTGGTGCGCGGTGAGGACGATGTGCTCAACGAACTGGACGAGAATGCCATCGAGGCAGCCGTTCAGCTCAAGGAATCCGAAGAGGATGCGGGTCGCGAGGCCGAGGTCGTCGCGCTGACGATGGGCCCCGAGGACGCTGAGGACTCCCTCATGCGTGCCCTGCAGATGGGCGCCGACCGTGCCTACATCGTTTCCGACGAGTTCCTGGAGGGCTCCGACGTCATCACGACCGCCTCCGTTCTGTCTGTCGCGATCGCGAAGATCGCGCAGGAGTGCGGCCCCGTCGACCTGGTGCTCACCGGCATGGCCTCGCTGGACGCGATGACCTCCATGCTGCCCGCTGCCCTGGCTGCCAAGGCACACATGCCGCTGCTGGGCCTGGCCCGCTCCCTGAGCGTCGAGGGCGGCGTCGTGACCATCGAACGCGCCGTCGACGGCTACACCGAGACCGTGTGCGCCGCGTTGCCCGCCGTCGTCTCCGTGACCGACCAGATCAACGAGCCGCGTTACCCGGCCTTCGCCGCCATGAAGGCCGCCCGCAAGAAGCCGCTGGACCAGTGGGGCATCGACGACCTCGTCGAGGTTCCCGGTGGCGAGGCCCTCGTCATGCGCCGTGCGCTGACCGCCGTCACCCACGGCGAGGAGAAGACCCGCGATGGCTCCGGCACGATCATTCAGGACGCCGGCGAGGGCGGGCGCGCTCTGGCCGACTACATCCTTTCGGTGGTGAAGTGACATGACGCAGCAGATGAGTTCCCCGATTCTCGTTCTGGCCGACCAGGCGGGCGATCACCTGACCCCCCTGGCCCGACAGGCCGTGACGCTGGCCGCGTCCCTGACCTCCGCCGACGTCGTCGCCCTGTCCCTGGCCGCCACCCCCGATGTGGCTGCGCTGTCCGAGCTGGGCGCGACCCAGCTGCTGCACGCCGACCTGGGTGACGCCGCGCGCTCCTCCGTGGTCGCCTCCGACGCGCTTGTGTCCGCGCTGGCGACCGGCAGCTTCGGCCTGGTACTCCTGTGCTCGGACTACCGCGGTCGTGAGATCGCTGGCCGCGTCGGCGCCCTCACCGAGGCCGGCGTGGTCTCCGGCGCCTCTTCCGTCGGCTTCGATGGCGGCGTCCTCCAGATCGGCAAGACCGCCCTGGGCGGCTCCTGGTCGATGCGGATCGTCCTCGAGGGACAGACCCCGATCGTCGGCATCGCCTCCGGCGTCATCGACGAGGCCCCGGTGGCCTCTCCCGTCGCCCTGACCCCGCAGGCCCTGGCCGTCGAGCTGAGCCCCGAGGCCTCCTCGGTTCAGGTCGTCTCGTCCGTGGCCGACGAGGAGGAAGGCGTGTCCCTGACCGACGCCTCCACCGTCGTGTGCGGTGGCCGCGGCGTGGACGGTGACTTCGAGCTGGTGCGCTCCGTTGCGCGCGTTCTCGGCGGTGCCGTGGGCGCGACCCGCGTCGCCTGCGACGAGGGCTGGGCCCCGCGATCGGAGCAGATCGGCCAGACCGGTCTGACGGTCACCCCGAACCTCTACATCGGCCTGGGCGTCTCCGGCGCGATCCACCACACGGTGGGTATGCAGTCCTCCGCGCACATCGTCGCCGTGTGCGACGACCCGGACGCCCCGATCTTCGAGATCGCGGACTTCGGCGTGGTCGGTGACGTGACCGAGGTTGTGCCCGCTGCCCTGGCCGCCATCGAGGAGGCGCGCTCCCAGGCGTGAGCGTCTATCTCGACCACGCGGCCACCACGCCGCTGCGCGAGTGCGCCCTCGAGGCGTGGACCCGCGCCCAGCGTGACCTGGCTGCAACACCCGGCAATCCCGCCGCCCTCCACTTCGGAGGGCGGCGGGCCCGTCGCATGCTCGATGACGCGCGCGAGCAGGTCGCAGCCGCCCTCGGCGCAGACATCCACGAGGTCATTTTCACGTCGGGTGCCACCGAATCGGACGCCCTCGGCGTCATGGCTGCGGCCCGAGGTGTGCGTGGCCGCGACGGCGCGCGCGACCTGATCGTCGTCTCGGGCCTCGAACATGACGCGGTCGCCCATCAGCACGAGGTCGCCTCTCGCGAGGGCTTTTCATGGGAGGTTCTGCCCGTGGATGCGGGCGGCCGCTCGGTGCTGCCCACTGAGGCCGGCGACGACGCGCCCGCCTCGTGGGACGGTCGCCTCGCGCTCGGATCCATGACCCTCGTGTCCTCCGAGATCGGCACGATTCAGCCGGTCGCACACTTCGCTGAGCTCGTGCACGCCAGCGGAGGTCTCGTGCACTGCGATGCCGCCCAAGCCATTCCAACGCTGGACGTGTCCTTTGCGGAACTCGGCCTGGACCTCATGAGCGTGGGCGGACACAAGGTTGGCGCCCCCGCCGGCATTGGAGTTCTCCTCGCCCGACGAGGCATCCCCATGACGACCGACCGACCCGGCGGTGGCCACGAGCGCTCGATTCGCTCGGGCACGCCCGACGTCGCGGGCGCCTGCGCTCTCGCAGCCGCACTCACCGAGGTCGTCGCCGAGCGCTCAGCTTTCGCCGCTCGCGCGGCTGACCTGCGGGCGCACCTGCTGTCCCACCTGCCCGACGGCGTGACTCCGACGGTGGGGGAGTCGGCCTCGTCGAGCGCGATTATCCACCTGTCCCTGCCCACCGCCCGCCCCGAGGCCGTGCTCATGGCCTTCGACATGGCCGGGATCGCCGTGTCCGCCGGATCCGCTTGTCATGCGGGGGTGACGCGCCCCTCCGAGATCGTCATGGCGATGGGACGCAGCGAGGAGCAGGCGCTCGGCGTCCTTCGTGTCTCGCTCGGCCATGAGACGACGCGCGACGATATCGACGCCTTCCTGGCCGCTCTGCCCATTGCTATCCGCGCGAGTGCAGCCCTGGACGGAGTTGCCCACGTGCGCAACGAACGAAACGAGGAATGCTAGATGCGAGTTCTGGCAGCACTGTCCGGCGGCGTGGACTCCGCCGTCGCCGCCGCGAAGGCCGTGGAGGCCGGGCACGACGTCGTCGGCGTGCACATGGCCCTGTCCTCCCAACCTCAGGAGTGCCGTATCGGTTCGCGCGGCTGCTGTTCGATCGAGGACGCCGGGGACGCGGCGCGCGCCGCCGAGATCATCGGCATTCCCTTCTACGTGTGGGACCTCGCCCAGGAATTCGAGCAGACGGTCATCACCGACTTTGTCGCCCAGTACAAGGCCGGGCGTACCCCCAACCCCTGCGTGCGCTGCAACGAGTTCGTGAAGTTCCGCGAGTTGGCCAGCCGCGCACGCGCGCTTGGCTTTGATGCCGTGTGCACCGGGCACTACGCCGCCATCGTTGATGGGGAGGCCGGCCCCGAGCTGCACCGCGGCGCCGACAACCTCAAGGACCAGTCCTACGTGCTGGCCGTCATGGGGCCCGAGGAGCTGACCCGCGTCGTCCTGCCGCTGGGGGATGCCCCCAACAAGGCGTGGGTACGCTCCGAGGCCGAACGCCTCGGCCTGGGCGTGTCCAACAAGCCCGACTCCTACGACATCTGCTTCATTCCCGACGGTGACACGCAGGGCTTCCTGCGTGCTCACCTGGGTGCCTCTGAGGGCGAGATTGTCACCCCCGACGGCGAGGTGCTGGGTCGCCACGAGGGCTACTGGAACTACACGGTCGGCCAGCGCAAGGGCCTCGGAATCGGCGCGCCCGCACCAGACGGGCGGCCGCGCTACGTCCTCGAAACGAGGCCGGAGACCAACCAGGTCGTCGTTGGGGCGTCTGAGCTCCTGTCCATCTCCCGCATCACGGCCACGGACGCCGTCTGGCTCGCCTCCGACGATGACGGCTCCGACGCCACCGACCTCTTCGTGCAGCTGCGCGCGCACGGCACCCCCGTGCCCGTCGCCTCGCTGACGCGCGACCTGGACGCCGGAACGATCAGCGTCGTGCTTGAGGACAGTGCGCGCGGTGTCGCGCGCGGCCAGTCGATGGTCGTGTACCGCGGAACCCGCGTCCTCGGCGAGGGCACCATCGACGCAACCGGGCGCTGAAGGTCTCGGGTGTGCGCGCCGTCGAGAGACGTGGGCGAGGGCATGCAGACGCTCTGCGGCACATCGGTTAGACTGGGGTGCGCGCGCGAGTGGCGGAATTGGCAGACGCGCTGGATTTAGGTTCCAGTGTCTTTGACGTGTGGGTTCGAGTCCCATCTCGCGCACAGTTGCCCCTGCCCGGTCGCCCCGGGGAGGTTGCAGTCGATAGACTGAGGTTATGAGCGCTTTGGAAATTGGCTGCAAGGCCCCCGACTTCACCGCCGAGACCACTCAGGGAACCCTATCCCTGTCGGACCTCCTCGCCGCCTCGTCGCGCGGCGTCGTCGTCTACTTCTACCCGAAGGCCTCCACGCCCGGCTGCACGAAGGAAGCTTGCGACTTCCGCGATTCCCTGGCGTCGCTTCAGGGGGCCGGCTACTCGGTGATCGGTGTGTCCGCCGACTCGATGGCCGCCCTCGAGCGCTTTACCGAGAAGCAGTCGCTGACCTTCCCGCTGGCCTCCGACCCGGATCACGAGATTCTCGAGGCGTACGGCGCGTGGGGTGAAAAGAAGAACTATGGCCGCACCTACGTGGGCATCATCCGCTCGACCGTTGTCGTGAACCCCGACGGTACGGTCGCCCTGGCCCAGTACAACGTGAAGGCCACGGGCCACGTCGCTCGCCTGCGTAAGGCTCTCGGTATCGACTAATCCCATTGCTTTTCCAGTAACTAGTGCGTATGATTGTCAAGAAACTGACAGCTAGTTACTAATGGAGGAGTTATGGGGGCCAGGACGCCTGACGCGTATCGAATCGGTGCGGGGCAGGTGACGCAGGAGTATCCGGCCGATGCTGTGCCCGCGCGTCTGCGCAAGCAGCCCAGCCTGCCGACGATGTCCCACGCGCCCGAGTCGTCCCCCGTCGAACAGGTTGTGACCGCCGAGGTCGCGGCAGTTCGGCGCGAGGCCTCGGTTCTCCCTCGTCAGTTGAAGGAAGCTCGTCCGTCGAAGGATGCTGCCGCGCCGGCGCAACGCAATGTACTTGCGCGCGACGCTGTTCGTGCGCAGGCGGCGCCCGCTGTGGAATCTCCTGCGCCCGCGCGCGAGTATGCGCATCTGGACGAGGCCGGGGTAGCATTTGAGGGGGATCAGCGCCCTGGCGTTCCCGTCCATCACGACTGGCACCGCACGACGATGCGCGTCGTGAACTCGGCAGGGGAGCAGGTACCTAGCGAGCGGGGCGTGTCCGCGCCGGCATTGCCCGTGCCGACACAGGCCGAAGAGGTCTCTGGTGTCGGTGGCGCGTCGCGTGCCCAGCGCGCGACACGACGCTCGGGTGTCGGTGCCTCGCGCATGGAGCGTCGTGAGCGGCCCGCTCGCCGTGGGCAGCGTTATCGGGGCCTCCTCATGTTCCTCCTCGGCTTCATCTCGGCGCTCCTCGTCGTCGCATCCGTGGTTGGTGGTCTGTACGTTGCGCGCTCTACGGGTGCATCCGGCTTCGCGAGCGCCGTCGACTCCTGTCACGCACGTGGTTTACACGCACGCCTGGCCAGCGATGAGACCTCGCTGACCCTCGAAGCCTTCTCTGACAGTGGGGATAGCCTGACGACGCCGATTTTCCAGTGCGTGCTCGGCAAGCTCGGCACCCCCGCGGCGGTGCGCGAGCGGATGTACGCGACCCGCGCGATCGATGGCACCCAGTCGGAGGAGTGGGGCTCCTATAAGGCGACCTGGACGTACGAACCGGATCAGGGCTTGACTGTCATCGTCAGCTCCCGCTGACGACGTCGTCGCCCTGGGGGAGGGTCATCATCTGAGATTTGTTCCACCGCATTGCCTTGTATCGCTCGTAAAATGAGTGGGTATTTCAATGCGTGAAGGAGTATCTCGTGTCCGATTCGCAGCCCGCCGCCTCAGCGGCACCCGCCGCCCCCGTCGGGGAAGATGTCGCACTGGCGATTCGAGGCCTCGTCAAGATCTATGGCAACCTTATCGCCGTCGCCGACCTGTCCCTCGATATCCCCACCGGATCCTTCTACGGGATCGTCGGTCCTAACGGCGCCGGAAAGACCACGACGCTGACCATGGCCACCGGCCTGCTCACCCCCGACCGTGGCACCGCCTACGTGCATGGCGTCGACGTGTGGGCGCGAACCCAGGAGGCACGTGCCCTCCTCGGCGTCATGCCCGACGGGATGCGCCTCCTCGACCGTCTCTCCGGCCCGGACTTCCTCGTCCACGTGGGCATGCTTCACGGCCTGGACGCCTCCGTCGCCCGCGAGCGCGCCCACGAGCTCCTCGCGGCCCTCGACCTCGCCGAGGCCGGCAAGAAGCTGATCAGCGACTACTCGGCGGGCATGACGAAGAAGGTCGCCCTGGCCGCCGCCCTCATTCACTCCCCTCGAGTCCTGGTCCTCGACGAGCCTTTCGAGGCTGTCGACCCCGTGTCCGCGACCAACATTCGTCAGATCCTCACCGACTACACAAAGCGTGGCGGCACCGTCATCCTCTCCTCGCACGTGATGGCCACCGTCCAGCAGCTGTGCACGCACGTCGCCATCATCGACAAGGGGCGCGTGCTCGTCGCCGGTACCACTGACGAGGTCGCCCAGGGCGGCGACCTGGGGGAGCGCTTCACCTCCCTGGTCGGCGGCGTCCACTCCGAGGAAGGCCTGTCGTGGTTGGGCAACTGATTCGCCTCAAGCTCCGCATCATCTGGAACACCGTCCGCAAGCAGACGGTCGTCCTCGTTCTCGCAGTCCTCGGCGTCCTGTACTTCGGCGGAATCTACACCTCCGCGCTCGTGGGCACCGCTTTCCTCGCGCGCTCCGACGAGTCCTACTTGGCCGCGCCGGTGATGCCGATTGTCGGGCCCTTTATCTTCCTGCTCTGGCTGGTCCTGCCGATCATCTTTGCCTCGATGGACAACTCTCTCGATCCCGTGCGCCTGTCGCCCTACGTGGGACCCAGCAAGCGCCTCGGGGCTGGGCTGGCAGCTGCGACTGTGGTAGGGCCCGGCGGGCTCCTGTCCGCGATGATCCTCTTCCTGCCGGTTTGGTTCGCGCTGTGGCGCGCCCAGTGGATTGAGGCACTCGGCTGGTTTGCTGCCGGTGTCGTGACGCTGCCTCTGGCGGTGCTGTGGGCGCGCGCGGTCGGGACCTGGTTCGCTGTGCGTCTCGATAGCTCGAGCAAGAAGGATGCCGTCACCGCTCTGGGCGCTGTCCTCTTCATGGTGGTGCTCACCCCCATGGGCTACTGGATGTCTGTGCTGACGCAGAACTTCTCGCTCGAGGCCTTCCAGGCGGGTCTGAACGTCGCGCTGTGGACGCCCTTCGGTGCGCCCTTCGGCGTCGTCGCCTCTCTGCTCGAGGGCGCATGGGTGGCCGCGGCGATCCGCGTCCTCATCACGGTCGTGACCGGAGTCATCGGTTGGCGTGCCTGGCTCGCCGTCCTGCGCCCCGTCATGAGCGGCTATGCCGGTGAGATCAGCGCCGACGCGCAGAGTGCCATCGACGAGGGGCGCCACCTCATCGACGAATCTCTCGAAGAGGAAGCGCGGGGTCGACGTTCCGCGCAGTCGCGAGCCGCCGGCCTACGTAGCGTCGACCTGTTCACGCGGCTGGGCCTCGGGGTGCGCAGCGCCTCCCTGGCCGCGCGCACGCTGCGCTATTGGATCGTCGATACGCGCCTGAACATGAACATGGTGCTTGCGCTGCTGTTCCCGGTTATTGCGATCTTTATGGGGCGGCTGGTTGCTGAGGGGCAGTCGTTTGCGTTCTCGGCGGGTATCTTCCTCTACATGGTGCCCATCACGACGGGCCTGACGACCGGCGCGCTCATGCAATACGACTCGACGGGAGCCTGGATCGTGGTGTCGTCGGGCATGAGCGGTCGCGAGGAACGTCGTGGTCGCCTCGTCGGGTCCCTCATCGTGTTGGTTCCCCAGGTCATCGGCTACCTCATTCACGATGCTGTCAGTGGAGCAAGCGCCTCCGATTTCGTGTTCCACCAGGTGATGGGCGTCGTCCTCTTCGCGGGTGCCACTGCGACAACCCTCGTCGTGAACGCGCGTTGGGTCTACCCGGTGCAGCCTCCGGGCACGTCCCCACTTGCGACGAAGGGTACCGGTTCCTTCCTGATGACGATGCTGCTCCAGCTTGTGGGCTTCGCGGGTACCGCGGTTCTGCAGATCCCGTCCTACGTGCTGCTCGTGCTGGCGTCCTTCGGCTTCGTGCCGGACTGGGTCGCCTACGTTGTGAGCCTCGCGTGGTCGGTGCTCGTCCTTGAGGCAGCGGTCCGCATTGGCGGGCGAGTCTGGGACCGCTACGCTGTCGCCGCACTGACGTCGATCCGCAGCTGGCCGGGACACTGATCTCGGCTGCACTGCACGCACGAGGCCGGGGTGACCCACGGGGGTGCCCCGGCCTCGTTGCTTCTGGTTGCCATCGTGTGCTGACTACTGTGCAGCGCGATCATCGGGAGCTGATTGAGGAGGGCGGCGTCTAAGAGGCCGAGGATCGCATAGATGGCGCCGTCCGGGTGCTCCGCGTGGTTGACCGGTGGACTACGCGGATAGGTTGTTCGCACGCGGATAGGTTATTGACATGCGGATAGGTTAGTAACCTATCCGCATGCGAGTTACCTATCCGTATGTGCGTAACCTATCCGCATGCGCGTGTATGGACGTTGCCTCAAGTCGCTGCATGCTAGCCCTCGAATCCCTGCGTGGATGGCCCTGCCCGGATGTGAAATAGCGGGTTAACGTGCGTATCTGGTGGTTTGCACCGCCGCCAGCTAGGCGAAGCTGTCGGGAGCTCATGATGAGCGGTACTGGCGAGCGAGATAAAAGGCAAGGACGTTTTGTGCATTCACCCAAATAAGGCGGGGTGCCGGCGATTCACCGGCACCCCGCCTATGACTACGACACGCGAATTAAGAGCGCTTCCTCCGCATTGCCGCGGCGCCGATAGTGCCCGTCACGGCAGCGAGCACCAGCAGATCGCCGGTGAGAGCACCGGTCTTGGCGAGCTGTGTTGCAGGCGTAGGAGGAACCGAGGGCGTCACCGTCGTCGGCGTAGGGGTTGGACCGGGCTTGAAGGACAGCCGCGTCACATCGGGATGCGCCTCGGTGGTCGTGAATTTCAGGGAGTGTTTCATGAGCGGAGCTTCATCCCACCCGGCAGAAGGACCAGTCATGGGGAGCGTCCATCCGGCGGAAAAAGGGGTGTCTGTAGGGGGACATGCGGGCGTTGGGGGATCAAATACTGTTCCAGGAACAGGGCGAGGCTCGGCCGGTTTGACAGCGTCGTAGTCGTCCATCGTTGGAGGGCATGCGGGTGAAGGCGTCCCGGGCCTGACGATGACACCGAGTTGTTTCTCAACATCAACCGAGATAACGCCCTGCGTGAGGTGATCGATCTGGTAATCCACATCGGCAGTTGCGGATTCGGTGAAGGCAATCTTTTCGACGGTGATCACCGCTTCGCCGTGAAGCGCAGCCATCGCGTCCTTGAGGGCTTCGATGGTGGTGATCTGATCGGGGTTGTCGAAGTTAACGGTAACCGTTGCGGTCTGTCCGTTAACTGCCACTGTGCTCGCTGAGAAGCCCTGGGGTAGCCCAGCCACCGTGATGGCCGAGGGATCAGAAAACTTCAGCTCCGCAGGGAGAGTGATCTGCGTTGTGAAGCCCAAGTGAGCATTCTTCAGTGCAATATCGTCGAAAGCGTTGGGTGTCTCGTCATATTTCTCGAGGAGCTTTGCAATGCGTCCACCTCGAAGGTCGTTCAAGTGAACGACGTTCTCAATGGTCAGAAGAGAATCTTTGCTCTCGGCGTAGATCTTTTCCGTCTGAGTCGGAGTGTTCCCCTCCAGACCGACCTTAAAATCGGTGTCGATTGTCGGGTCGTCGCCGTTGACCGGAAGGGAGCCAAACACCTTCTTGTACTTGTAAATACCGGTCAAGCCATCCGCAGACAACTCCTGAGTGGAGAATTCGTAGTCGGGAATTCCTGCGGCTTGGAAGAAGTTCGGCCCGGTCTTCGGGGGCTGTAAGTCGTGGCCGTCCTCTTCATCAACCCAGCGCGTTGTCCGTGTTGGTGCGGACGCGAAGCAGTCGGTTGGCGACTGTGCGAGTGCCAGGGTCTTCGTATCGAAGTGAAAGACCTGAGCGGGGGTCGTCGATGATGCGAAGAAGTTGAACGTTCCTGTCACGGTCACCTGTTCGCTGGCCAGTTGAGTCGCTTCCGCGGGGTCAGTTGTGCCAACGGCATAGGGGACCTGGACCTTGATCGTGTGCTGATCGGGGTCGGCTTTCTCTGCATCGTAGATGTCGAGTAGCTGGTGCCAGTTCAGATTTCTGAGCTGGATATTCGCAGTGACCTGTGTGCGTTCAGCGTTGGGCGAGAACGAGGTGTAGGCGATCATTGACGAGGTAGATTTCGCGGGAGACGTTCCCAACGTGACTCCCTCAGGGACACTCACGGTCAGTGTGATGTCGGGGTTGTCGTTGTTGCCCGAGTCATGCGGGGAGAGTCCCTGTGCAGCCGCAGCGCGGATTTCGGCCTCGTGGCCTGCCATAAGCGCAGTGATCGGAATATTCAGTACGACGGTACCGTGATAGGTCGTGATCGCAGGGTTGGTATTGCACACCGTCGTGCTTGTTGATGAGACGTATTGTGAGAGGGGGAAGGGCTGGGCATCGGCTTGTGCGCTGCGTGGCGCAAACATTGATACCGTACCTGCAGCGACAAGAGCCAAACCAGCACCCGTCGCTAGAACTCTCCGGCTTTTCCTCATGATGTTCCCCAGTCGTAGGCGAGCGAATTAAACGGAATGGTTCTTGATTGTTTAGTATACACACTGTTGAAAAGCGCATCGCATATTGCAAGCTCAGCTTCGGATTGGGTGATCTATAAGGCGCGCCACGAGCCGCCCGATCGGAGGCCGACGCGAGGCCTGCGGGGCCTGCGGGGCCTGGCCGGGCTTCGAGCCGACGCGCCGAGCGAAGCTCGCGGCGTGGGCGGCGAGCGGGCGGGCAGGCCTCGCGGCGGCTGGAGATCTGGCGGGGCTGCGGCGGTGGCCGGAGCTCTGGCGGGGCTGTGGCAGGGGCGGGGCTGTGGCAGGGGCGGAGCTCTGGCGGGAGCGTGGGCGTCGTACGGGGTTAGGTAGGGGAGTGGCACCGCAGATGTGAAAAACCGGCGACCCGAAGGCCGCCGGTTGTTTGTGCGTCATGGGGGACTTGAACCCTCAACCCGCTGATTAAGAGTCAGCTGCTCTGCCAATTGAGCTAATGACGCGGGGTACTTTCTCCAGCCGGAGCCGGGAAAGCTGTGCGTCATGGGGGACTTGAACCCTCAACCCGCTGATTAAGAGTCAGCTGCTCTGCCAATTGAGCTAATGACGCGGGGGTTTTGCAACCGAAAG